>CAZIWG010000042.1:0-2501 GCA_964542925.1 uncultured Granulosicoccaceae bacterium
ACATGATTACCAATCAACGCCAACGAAACCAGGTCGCAATGCAATTTTTGTTACGAAAAAAAATCCCCCCTGCTATATCGCTAGATACAATTAGAGAATTCCGCCTTACGGGCGACACTAATGCTAAATGGAAAGAACTCATTAGTGAATTAAGAAAACTCAACCGCGAAGGACTCGCGGACAAATTAGAAAAATACTTAATGCAACGATTAACGAACTAAACTATCAATCACCACATTAAAGCTTACACTTGGTCGCATCACCTGTGCCATTAATACGTTGTCAGGAAGATAATAGCCTCCTAGTTCAACAGCCGTGCCTTGCACACCATTCAGCTCTTTGACTATTTTGGCTTCATTACTACTTAGCTGTTCAGCAATGGGGGTAAACGTTGCCTTTAATTCAGCATCATTGTCTTGCGCAGCTAAGGCTCGTGCCCAATACATGGCTAAATAAAAATGACTCCCGCGTGTATCCAGTTCACCGACCTTTCTCGACGGTGATTTATCATTATTTAAGAACTGACTATTCGCGTTATTTAATGCTTCAGCTAAAACATTAATCTTGTTGCTATCTGTTTTGTGTGCCATATCTTCTAATGAAACGGCCAGAGCTAAAAATTCACCTAAGGAATCCCAGCGTAAATGATTTTCTTGTAACACTTGCTCTACATGTTTCGGTGCTGAACCACCGGCACCAGTTTCAAATAATCCACCACCGGCAAGTAATGGCACAATCGACAACATTTTGGCACTCGTGCCTAATTCTAAAATAGGAAATAAATCGGTTAAATAATCACGCAACACATTACCTGAAACTGAAATTGTATCTTCACCGGCTTTAACACGTTCTAAGCTATAAAGTGTTGCTTCAAATGGCGCCATAATTTGGATATTTAAATCTTTAGTATCGTGGTCTTGCAAATACGCCGTCACTTTATCAATCAACTTCACATCATGGGCTCGATTCTCATCTAACCAAAAAATAGCTGGCTGCCCGGTTAACCGTGCTCGCGTTACCGCAAGCTTCACCCAGTCCTGAATCGGAATATCTTTGGTCTGACACATGCGCCAGATATCACCTTGCTCAACTTGATGCTCAAGTAATATGGTTCCTGCTGCATCCATAATACGCACAATACCCGCCGCAGGAATTTCAAAGGTCTTGTCATGTGAACCGTATTCTTCGGCTTTCTGTGCCATAAGACCGACATTACTCACTGTACCCATTGTGGTGGGATCAAAGGCACCGTGTTCTTTACAAAAATCAATGGTTGCTTGATAAATGCCCGCATAATTGCGATCAGGGATCATCGCCTTGGTATCATGCAACTTGCCATCTTTACCCCACATTTTTCCTGAAGTACGTATAGCCGCCGGCATAGAGGCATCAATAATTACGTCACTCGGTACATGCATATTGGTGATACCTTTATCCGAGTTCACCATCGCCAATGCAGCGCGACTTGCATATACAGCATCAACATCTAACTCTATTTCTTTACGTTGTGCATCCGCCAAAGTGGCTATCTTAGCAATCACATCACCAAAACCGTTACGAGGGTCAACACCTAATTCTTTAAATAGGTCAGCATGTTTCTCAAACAGATCTTTGTAATACACACTCACCGCATGCCCGAATATAATCGGATCAGACACTTTCATCATAGTCGCTTTCATGTGTAATGATAAAAGCACGTCCTCATTTTTAGCTTGTTGCATTGCCTCTTCAAAGAAACGACGCAATGCTTTCACACTCATCACCGATGCATCAATAATCTCGCCATCTAATACAGGTGTTGATTCTTTTAAGACAGTGATCTGCCCATCATCCGTGTGTAAGGTTATTTTTACATCACCGGCTTTTTCTATAACGGCTGATTTTTCACTACCATAAAAATCACCGTCAGGCATCGAAGCCACATGTGATTTGGAATCAGCAGACCAAGCACCCATTGAATGGGGATGTTTTTGTGCATACTCTTTAACCGGGTCAGCAACACGACGATCAGAGTTACCTTCACGTAAAACCGGATTCACTGCACTGCCTAATACTTTAGCGTAACGGTCTTTCGCATCTTCATAATCAGGAATGTCATAACCTTTTGCCTGTAATTCTTTAATCACGGCAGTTAGCTGTGGAATCGAGGCACTAATATTTGGTAACTTAATAATATTGGCATCAGGTGTTTTAGCTAAATCGCCTAATTCCGCCAACGCATCAATTTGTTTTTGATCATCCCTCAGATTATCGGAAAGATTAGCTAATAAACGACTCGCCAGAGAGATATCACGTGTTTCAATGGTAATACCTGCTGCACCTGTGAATGCCTTTACAATTGGCAAAAAAGACTGTGTCGCTAAAGCCGGTGCTTCATCGGTAATGGTGTAATAAATCGTAGACTTAGACATCGTGACTTTCTCTATAATCAATGGGTTAATAAGCTCTATGCTCATAATGGAAGCGTATTATAGAGAAATTATG
Organism: uncultured Granulosicoccaceae bacterium; assembly: GCA_964542925.1. Classification (GTDB taxonomy): domain Bacteria; phylum Pseudomonadota; class Gammaproteobacteria; order AKS1; family AKS1; genus Sulfuriflexus. The sequence goes on from CAZIWG010000042.1 coordinate 2,485, forward strand.
CATAGGGTACACGTTAT
>CAZIWG010000042.1:2601-21618 GCA_964542925.1 uncultured Granulosicoccaceae bacterium
CGTTATCTATAGTCTATGTGAGTAACGTAATGTCGCATTAAATTTATCCATGGGTAATTCATCAATATGCCGTGTATAAATATTATCATTCAGGTACTGCATTTCTTCTTCAAGTTCAGTTTCTAAAATATCTTTATACCAGGCTTTACGTTTACCCTTCTCGCCGGCACTCCAGCGATAGCCACGTTTTTTTAACTCATCTTTTTTCTCGAATGGTGAGCCTTCTGCCCACAAACGAATATTTGTCTGACGTGCTGTTTCTAATAAACGTTTCAAACTTAAATCACCCGAAACGGGTAATGGTTTAGAAAGTATTTCTATTCCTGCCTGACAATCAATGGTGGCGCGATGCCCTTCAAAAAAGAAGCCATATTTATAGGCAAGAAATTCTAACTTTACACCTTCGATGCCTTCTTCATTCCAATTGATATCTGCTATCGAACATGCCCATGAAATATCTTTAAACTCGTCTAATAAATCTTCACAAAAAGGACGATCAAAACGAGCATTATGAGCGATGACGATAGCTGCATCAGAAAGCATCTTTTTAACCGCATCCAGATCAATCGACTGACCTTTGACCATGTCGTCGGTAATACCGGTAATTTTCTGGGCAATCTCGGGGATCGGCATATGTGGATCATTGAGACCATTATATTCAGGTAAGAGTCGATAGATATTACCTGCTGAATCAAACTCAAACGGCACCATTGCCAATTCAATGACTTTATCTGAATTCGGATCTAAACCAGTAGTTTCCGTATCAAGAAAAATACCGATTCTTTTTTGTGCCTCATTGGGTGCGTGGTATGCGTCAACCGGAATGAAGCGCTTAATAATGAGGTAATCACCCGTTGCTTCGAGTTGCTTTATGCAATCATCCATCATATTTATTTCAACCAATTTATACCTTAAGAATCTTAATTTTCATTATCTATAACTAGCATACCTGTATGTATGTAGAAAAAGCATTATAACCAATCAATAACTTATGACTAAAATGCCAACTATTTACCTTGAAAACTCGTCATATAAAGCTAACCTATAAAAACATTATCAGTGGACGATATAAACCAAATTAATGGATATTTTTTATCTCACACGAGAATGTCAGAATGAAATACAGCACTATTAGCTCTCGGTGGTATGTACTGCCACTTTACTTATTCCTCGCGCTACCTTCAATACTAAATGCCGATATTGGCGTCGTCGCCATTGCCGTGAATGCTAATTTGCAGGATAAAGGTGCTTTTGAGACCAATTCAGTCATTAATGTTGGCGATGTTATTAGTACAGGTGCGAATGGTAATCTAACTATCTTGTTTAATGACGAAAGCATGCTAACACTTGGACCCAATACTAAAGCGGAAATTGTAAAATACAGTGAAACACCTGCGCCCGGTGTATCTGAAATAAAAATTATCAGCGGCAGCTTTAATTATTTTCCAGGGACTATTCTTGAAAATGGTGGACAGCAGGTACTAACCAATTTAGCTCATATAACGGGTAGTAACCCTAGTGTAAACGAAAGCCACAATGATGCTATTAATCAAGCTGCACACACAAATTCTTCTAAGCACGTTTCTTCAAGCTTAAATGCTAACAGTGATGATGCGTCACCAACTCGTACAGGAAATACCAGCTTGGCAGTAGATACCATCAATTCATCTGACATAAATGCGGCAAATCTTGGCATAGAAGCGAAACCCATCATTAATCTTGTGGTGGCAAGTTCAGGCGCGACCGATGGTTCTAATGGAGGGAACACATCTGTATCAGGTACTCTAGCCCCTCAGGCTGCAATAGCAGCACCAGAACCAACTGTCACACTTGATCCAGCTTATCATATTGAAACCAGTCACGAAGGGCCTCACTTAAAAGCAGGAACAGCAAATGGTCATGTCCCACATAGTTAAACTGTGACTAGATGACAAGCCAAGCGACATCATCTATCCATGCCGTATTAGTAGAAGGTCATAAAATTGCATCAGGGGCAGCTGAAGATTCTCCCTACCCTGATGGTTCGATCGCCATGCAAACGCCTTATTTCAAAAAGCATGGCGTTGATATTTCAACCTATCACTCTGCAACACTGAACCTATCCATTGCACCACAAGAATTTAAAATGTTGACGCCAGAATTTACCGTCAAGACACTACACTGGGCAGAAGGTTTTCCTCCTGAGGATTTCTCTTTTTCTAAATGTGAAGTGATTTTTAATAACAAAGCTTATAAAGGACTGATTTATTACCCACACCCAGAAACCAAGATTGGTCATTTCCATAACACATCACTAATCGAAGTCATTACTGATTATATTCTCAATATTAAATATGGCGATGATCTTGTATTAAAATTTAACCCTATCGAAATCAATATCAACTAAAATCTATTGAAGATTGATATAGCCTATATACGATTTTTCACGTAGTATTCCAGCATAAATTATAACTATAAGTTAGGGGAAGTAGGCTAATGCTGCGCAATGTTATTTTTGTTATTCCACTCATTCTATTCCTTGCTGGGTGTCAAACCGTACCACGACATGTTCCGCTTGATAGTAAGAAAGCGGCATCCATCAAATTAGTACATGTTGTAAGCATGGTCGTGCAAGATGAAATTATTGCTCGTTCAAAACCATCCTATGTCACAGTTGCCCTTGGTGGTGGACTACTTGGCGCAGCGATTGACTCTTCGATCACTGAAAGTCGAATGCGAGAAATTTATGCAGTGCTTGAACCCGCTTATGAAAGTTTTGATGATGTCGATTTACGTGAAATATTCTGGCCACAGTTACGTGATTTTTTAAATCATCGTGCTCGTCTGAATATTAGTAATATAAAAACAACGCCTCGTCTTATTACTGATTCTGAACGCCATGAATTAATGGCTAATATGAAAGAAGACACCTATCTGGAAACGTATACACGTTATAGCTTCGATCCGGATCTGCGTACATTTAATATTATTACTGGCACATACATGGCGTCTAAAAACCAAGAACAAGCCGCGTACCGCAATACCATCACATACCAATCTCCTATTGTTGGTAATGGCATGCAACATTCTATGGATCTCTGGACAGAAAATAATGGCGAGAGATTCAGGCAAGCAATGGCTGAAGGGATTAGTGAAACTATTCGCCAAATTGAAATTGATCTTGGTCGTGAAACTATTTCACCATCAAAGCAAACCATGACGCTTACCTACAATACAGGAACGGATATTATTGGCCGTACAGGGAAGGTTATGATAGCTAACGACAAACGTATTATTTTACGCGAAAAAGATGGCACACTTGTTTCACTTGAAAATAAACCGTTTAAAGCACCTGAACCAGTAGAATTCTAAGTGAGATAATGACTATGAATAAATTAATATACCTCCTATTGTCTTGTGCATTAATAACGGGACCAGCCCACGCCGAAGATGAAGCGCCTGAACGTATTGCCATTGAGCCGCTTAAAATGGAGTTTGAGAAACCAAGTGTTGATGATTTTGAACCTACATCTAATGTCGGTAACTGCAAAATAGCGATTGCACCAGTTGTTGATGCACGCCGCAATAGAGAAACCTTAGGCCAAAATGGTAGCAAACCTCTTTTCAGCTCAGAAGTAAATGCCTGGAGCAATACCGGGATCGCCAGTCTTAAAGAATATGGCTATCATGTCGTTAATGCTAACAATTTTGATGATTCCACTTTTATTATTGAGCCACAAATGTACAGACTCTATAGCTGGGCAGTACAAGGTTTCCGTATTTATGGTGCCATGGCAATGGATGTGAGAATAACAGCACCTAATGGCAAGGTACTTCACAAAAAATATCGCGGTACCGGCAGCACTAACAATGGTTGGAATGGTGATGGTGAATACGTACAAGCAATGAATGCCGCTTATAATATTGTGATACAGCGTATTGCAGATGACTTGAAGCCATTTTGTAGTGGTAGCAGTACTTAATTAATCTCTATTCGCAAATAATCACACCATTGCTTAAATAATTGTTTATCTGCAGCTGCGACTGCCGAGCGTGGACGTAAAGAAAAGTCGAACACCGCTTCGCCCTGCAATGTACATGAACATGCAGCAACTTCATTAAATATTAAATGCCCTGCGGCATAATCCCAGATATTTTGTTTCCCATGCAGGTAAAGATGAAAACGACCTGCTGCTAACCAACACCAATCAAGTGCTACACCACCAAAACTGCGCTGTGAACTATAGGGTGGCTGTGATGCAATACGCGATGCTAATTCAGAATTTAAACGTTTAAAATCAATAACAGCCGTTGATTTTTCAATCGTAATATCTGGATCTGGACTTTTTAATAACTGATTATTTAATGTTGCACCCTTGTCTGCCGTTGCACTAAAACATTCATCTCGTTCCGGATCATAAACCATACCCCACTGAACCTCTCCTGCTTTTATATATGCCAATGACACCGCATAATAGGGAATACCTGCTGCAAAATTACTAGTGCCATCAAGAGGGTCTAAGATCCATACGCCCTGTGAATCCTCCAATGCCGCTTGTTGCTGTTGTTGCGACATCTCTTCACCTAGAAAACTTATCTCTGGATAATTCTTCAACAGCAACTTTTCAATTCGTGTCTGAACCGCTAAATCCGCCTCGGTCAAAAAACTGCCATCTTTTTTATGGCGCCTAACCACATTTGCAAAACGATGCTTTAATTCTTGATTCGCAATCTCTTTAATCAATTCAATGATTTTATTATTCATTTTTATATTATGACTCTGTATTCTGTAAATTTTTTGCTGCGATCCACTGTGACATGTATTTTGTGCTCGCCATTGAATGATGTTTTAGCATTGCACCTGTAAAATTATTTAAGCGATGCTCTGTTAAATTTTCACTTATATTAATTATTTTTGATATCAAGCTAACCCCTAATAATTCGGCATCGTATCTTGATTCAACCATTGTCATGCATTGTGATTGTGCCTTTAACCACATTTCTTCATTTTCATATAAGCTCACGGCTGCTGTTACAAACGCATCCTGTTCATCTACAACGATACCTGGCCAATTTTCGTGGTCAACCATCCCTTCTGCACCAACTGATGTGGTTACACTCGGCGTCTGCGCTAACATCGCATCCAATAATTTCCCTTTTATTCCAGCACCAAACTTAAGTGGCGCAAGACATACCCGATACTGCCTCATTATTTCCAAGGCATCCTTTGTCCAACCCTTAATAAGAAACCCTATTTCAGGTTTATGCAGTGCGGTCGCTTTTGGTGGCGGATAAGAACCGTAGATATGACATTCTGCTTCGGGTATTTGTTTTCTAATCTGTGGCCATAATTTTTGTAACTGTAAAACAGAATCCCAATTAGGCGCATGACGAAAATTACCTATTGTCATAAAATGTTGTCGCTCATTAAAAGTATTCGTTTCATGCGCTAAGTTATTTAAATTAACCATAAAAGGCAGATGATATAGTAATGCCTTATCAAGTTTAAAGGTATCTTGCAGTAAACTCATTTCATAAGAAGAAATAATCAAAGCAATGTCACAACGTAAAATTGCTGCTATTTCACGTTTTGCAATATCACTAAATAAGTCACTCTGCAACATTGTTCTGCCAGCTTTATAAGCCTCATGCCGTGCGTGACGTAAACATTGCAAATCTTCTGTATCCAGAATCTTCACCGCATCTGGACAATTTTTTTCCACCCGCCAAGCAAACTGTTCTTCCATCATGAAGCGATCAAATAATACGCTATCAGGTTGATATTGTTTTACATACACATCAAAACTATCGCAATTTAAATGAATGGCTTGACTCGATATCCCTTCCGCCGATAAATCAATCATATGTTCAGTGGTTTGTGCGGGTGTTGCGAACTCTACTTGCCAATTTTGTTTTTTAAATAATCGTAATAACGACATCATATGACCACCCGCCGCCGAGGAATTCGGCTCAGGCCAAACATAACCAATCACGAGTATCTTTTTCACTACTATTCCTTTGCACCAATATGATCATAGCCAGCACTAAAATGGTGCCAAATACCTATATTGAGTCTTTTAAAACCGTCTTAGATTATATAAAGTATAGTTATAACAATAAGATAGCTAATAACCATCTACATGGCACTGTTATTGCTAATATCTCTACGAATACCAACGATACTAACAAGAATAGCGCTTACGTATTCCATATCATATTAATTTAGATTTCAGAGAGGAAGTAGTCATGTCTTATTTAGAACCGGCAGAATTTGTGACAAAAATGGTGGATGCAGGAGAAGCCAAAGTTTACATGTCCGCTAAAGACACATTGATTCGTGCTTTCATGGCAGGCGCTATTTTAGGACTTGCCGCTATATTTGCTATCACCGTTACAGTTAAAACAGGCTCACCTCTTACCGGTGCGATTCTTTTCCCCGTGGGTTTCATTATGCTATATCTAATGAAATTTGATCTACTCACTGGCGTGTTTACCTTAGTCCCACTGGCTCTTTTTGATAAAAGACCTGGCATGACGGTTAATCAAGTACTTCGAAACTGGGGACTAGTATTTCTTGGTAACTTCGCCGGCGCACTCGCCGTTGCCTTTATGATGTCATTTATTCTAACCTACGGATTTAGTACCGATGGTGGCGCTATTGCCGCTAAAGTCGGCCATATCGGTGAAGCGAGAACCCTCGGTTATAAATCACATGGCATCGATGGTTGGTTTACTATCTTCATCCGTGGCATGTTGTGTAACTGGATGGTCTCTATGGGTGTTGTCGGTGCGATGATTTCAACCTCAGCAAGCGGTAAAATGATGGCGATGTGGATGCCTGTAATGCTGTTTTTCTTTATGGGTTTTGAGCATTCTATTGTTAATATGTTTTTATTCCCTTTCTCAATGATTATGGGTGGTGATTTTACGGTTGCTGATTATTTTATATGGAATGAAATTCCAACTGTTTTAGGTAATTTAGCCGGTGGTTTATTGTTAGTTGGACTCCCTCTGTATTACACACATGTCCGAACAAGTCCCAACCGTACTCTATAAGAATAAGAAATATTAAAGTCATACAGGCTAGCCACTTCATTAGTGGCTAGCCTTGTTTAACCGCATAGCTTTAATTATATAGGGAGAAAAAACATGACCCGCAACGAAGTGACCGAATTAGTCATTACACAAAAACTAGCTAAGCAACTTACATGGCTGCAATTAGCTGAAACCGTTGGTAAGAGTAAAGAATGGACAACGGCTGCTTTACTAGGGCAAATGACACTCAACGCCAAACAAGCGGCTATGGTTGGTATAATACTAGACCTTCCGGCTAATGCCATTACTCAACTACAGGTTGTTCCTTACAAAGGTTCACTACCTACCACTATACCCACTGACCCATTAATTTATCGTTTTTATGAACTTGTTAATATTTACGGCACTACTTTTAAAGAATTGATCCACGAAGAATTTGGTGATGGCATAATGAGCGCCATTGATTTCAATATGGATTTAAAACGTGAATCTGACCCCAATGGAGATCGTGTTAATATCACTATGAGTGGGAAATTTTTACCATATAAAAGTTACTGAAGGTTTGTAAACAGATAAAATGTCCAATCAATTAAAAATAACTGTAGGACAACATTCCGATAAAGGACGCAAACAGGTAAATCAGGACTATTACGGTGTTTCAATACCCTCCGATCCACTATTAACAGCAAAAGGAATTGCTATTGTGCTCGCCGACGGTATCAGTAGTAGTGATGTTAGCGATATTGCCAGTAAAGCAGCTGTTACAGGCTTCCTGGAAGATTATTTTTGTACCTCGGAAACATGGTCAGTCAAAAAATCGGCTGAACGCGTATTAATGGCCACCAACTCGTGGTTACATTCACAAACTCAGCAAAGCCAGCACCGTTTCAATAAAGATAAAGGCTATGTTTGTACATTCAGTGCCGTTGTAATCAAATCGACAACTGCACATATACTTCATGTCGGTGATTCACGTGTTTACCGGTTACGTAACAATAAACTTGAACAATTAACTGAAGATCACCGACTTTGGATTTCATCTGATAAAAGCTACCTCGGTCGTGCTTTGGGTATGAAGCAGCACGTTGATATCGACTATAAAACACTCTCTGTAGAAAAAGATGACATGTTTTTATTAGCTACCGATGGTGTTTATGAATTTGCTGATACTGATTTTATCATTAATGCCATTAATGAAAATAAAACTGATCTAGATAAAGTTGCACGAAATATTGTCAGCGAAGCTCACCAACAAGGTAGTACAGACAACCTGACTGCACAAATTATTAAAGTCGATGGATTACCTAATCAGAATGCAACAGAGATACACCAACAATTAACCGATTTACCTTTCCCGCCTATATTAGAAGCACGATCAGAATTCGATGGGTATAAGATTATACGGGAAGTACATGCCACCAGTCGTAGTCATATTTACCTAGCCGTTGATAATGAAACAGAGACTCAGGTCATTATAAAAACACCCTCTATTGATCTTCGTGATGATCCTGCCTATATCGAACGACTCTTAATGGAGGAATGGATTGCTCGACGCATAAACAACGCACATGTTCTCAAACCATGCACGCTAACTAGAAAACGTAACTATCTTTATATCGTTACTGAATTTATTGACGGACAAACACTCGCACAATGGATGATAGACAATCCTAAACCCGACATGGCAACGGTACGCGACGTCGTTGCTCAAATTGCTAAAGGTTTGCTTGCCTTTCATCGAATGGAAATGCTGCATCAGGATTTACGCCCTGCAAATATTATGATTGATACTACTGGTACAGTAAAAATTATTGATTTTGGATCAACCCGTGTTGCAGGTATTCAAGAAATAACTACTGCGGTTAAGCCTGATGATATTCTTGGTACCGCACAATATACTGCGCCAGAGTATTTCTTAGGGGAATCGGGTACGCCTCGCTCCGATATGTTCTCTTTGGCCGTCATTACCTACCAGATGTTATCCGGTCGACTCCCTTATGGCACTGAAGTTGCGAAATCCAGAACTAAGGCAGCACAACGAAAATTATATTATCATTCTGTTCTTGATGATGAACGCGAAATTCCTGCCTGGATAGATGACACACTTAAAAAAGCATTACATCCTAACCCCTATAAACGCTATGAAGAATTATCTGAGTTCTTGTTTGATCTTCGTCAACCTAACAAAGCCTTTATTAACAAAACTCGCCCACCTCTGATGGAACGTAACCCACTGTTATTCTGGAAAAGCATCTCTTTTATACTAAGTTTAGTTATTGTTTTTCTGTTAGCGAAGTAATCTTCCAGCGAGCAACTAATTTCTGCCGGTTTGCTTCAATGGCATCTTTTACATTTCCATATATAAGATGTGCAAAACCATCTTTGAAATAATGCCGAGGAATACTCATCTTCAAAGTTTTATTCTCGGAAACACGTATTGAAATAGCCTTATTTTCCCATACTGCACGATCCGTGAATGCAACTAACAGTAATTCGCGACCATGCGGAAAATTCCACGTAACAACCATTATTGATGTAAGAAAGACTAGCGAATTAACTAATCTATTTACACGTATAAAATAACCAAGGATCCCAACAAGCAGAACAGCAATCAATATAGATTGATTAACCTCCTTCCATGTGTCGCTATCAAAACCATAATTAACAGCCCATAATAAAAATAACTGTATGGCACCAAAAATAAAAGCACCTATAATAAAATTAATTTTTATTCGTGCTTTCAACATGTGTACGAATAGGTACATAACATAAGCAACTAGAAGTGACGTTAGTACTGGTGAAACAAATAATAATGCTATCGAAGGAATATAAGAATCCGTATATTCACCTGTCAATACAAAGAGAATATAGACAGCACCTAGTAGTAACAATAGCCACTTTCCAGGTATATCAGACCAAATTGTTTTTAACTTTTTAAGTATGTTTATTAATGATGTCTTGTATATCTTTATGTAGTCTTTTTTCAGTTGTAAATAAAACTCCACGATGATTCATATAAGTGGAGTCAGCTCTGTTTAAATCCAGTTGCTCACCATGAACATCTGTTGCAACAACACCCATCTCATTAAATATCGCTGCAGTTGCAGCAAAGTCCCAAACACTACCGCCGCCTTGTGCTGGCTTGGGAATTTTGAAATATATTGCAGGTGCGTTCTCAAGCACAGTACAGGCGTTTAAAACAGCACCATTGCTTTCTCTTGTTACCCGTTCCGAATAGCCTTTATTCAAAGCAAGTTCTGTTAATGCTTTATTTAAATCAGGGTAATAATGCTGTTGCAGCATTCCTCTGTCGCATACATGTAATAACCGCTTTGGTGACTGACTGTATGTTGATAATGTCCATGGCTTATCATTACGCAACACACCTTGCCCTTTTACCGCCGAATACAAGGTATGCGTCACAGGATCATATACAACGCCAATAACTGGCTCACCTGACTTTGCAACCAGTGCAATTGATACGGCGTAGCCGGGCACTGACTCTGTAAATGCAAGCGTGCCATCCATTGGGTCAACGCACCAAAAATAATCTTTCTGTAACCGTGCTCGATCGTCTTCACTTTCTTCAGTTAAAAGTGCCAAATCATATTGCTCACAGCTAGGCTGAAGTATCTCAACAATAATGGCTTCACTTTTCACATCGACTTCGGTAACAACTTGTGATGCGATACTATCACCACCCGCTTTATGTTGTACGCTAACGGATTTATTAACATAGCTAGCAATTAACTCACCAGCTTGCTTCGCTGCTGTTATTGCATATTCTGAAAGTATCTTTAAATCTGTCGATGTTAATTGCATTGCTAACTCACTGATGCGTCTAAGCTGGCGATAACATCCTGAGCAAGACGTTCACTGTAACTATTAATTTTCCAGTGCCCCGGACTCCAGCCTTTTATAAAACGATGAAAGTCGGTCCAAGCAACCGGATAGAGTTCACGCCATTCCTGTTCAATATCATCTAAAACTATATTACTGTTACGTAACGTTAAAGCAGCTCGTAGCTCGTTAAAGTAAAAATCCAATAATAACTGCTCATAACGTTCACAATCTGCTTCATAAAGACAACTGCCTATAAAATAGGCAACATCCTTCATGCCACAACCACCACCAACATATTGAAAATCAACCGCCGATACTTGCTGTGTATCCGTTGAGAAACAAAAATTAGCTAACTTGGCATCACCATGGACAAAGGTTTTATAACGAGCATCATTTAATCGATTATCAATTTGTGCAGCCAAAGCTTTTAATGCTGTATCTTCCAACACCGCTAATTCATCAGGACGTGTATCAAGGTGCCAATACGTACCGACTTGCCATAATCCCTCTGGCTTTTGCCCCATATACGTCGCATGAAAATAAGCTAGCCACTTTAGGCAAGCCTGCATTTGTGTCATGGAAACGCTACTTTTACGCACAGGAAAACCACTCGCATCAAGATCTTCTAATACCATTAAGAACTCATCATCACTGCATTCCAATGCCAGACATTCAGGCACTCGACAGTTTTCGTCACACTTATCTGCCCAATCTCGATACCAAGCACTTTCAACTTGATAAGACCGTACTTTACGTTGATGAGATAAATCAGTGTTCCAACCGCGTGGGTGATGAGCCTGATCGGGCAGCTTTACATGTTTAATTACCACCGATTCTCGTGTTGAACCTTGCAATGCATAACGCATGATCTTGCCATAACCACTCCACAAAGACTGAATATCTTCTAGATGATTAATCTGACTGGCATCCGTTGCCTGTCTTATGATTTCTTTAAAATCATGATTCATAATGCGATTATTTAAATACCTATTAAAAGAATTACCTATTAGAACTCATCATAATCTAATGTTCAAAGATATGAGACACAAAAAAAGGGAACAGATCACTCTGTTCCCTTTTTTCTTATTTTATACACTATTTCTTTTTAAAAGGCTTTAATGGTTTCACCTTTAATTCTGCTGTCGTTGCCTTAATAAAATCGTACGATGCATAGATATTCTGCGCATCATCCGTACCAAGATAAGCAAGGTATTTATCTGCATTTACTTGATTTCGTCCTGCTATCAATTTACCAATCGCATAGCCAACCTTAGATTGCTTATTGTATGGTGCAGGAATAGTGACACGATCGACACCACGACCAGAGGCTATAGCGTATGAAACCTCTGTTGCCCAAACAATACCCACATCTGATTCACCATTTTCAAGACGATAAGGTGTTTCACGATGATGACGTGAGGTAAACCAAGTTTTACCTGGTATCGCCCAACAACTCTTACATTTTTTACCTGCTGTTACTTTCTGATACAAACCAAGATCTTTCAACATTTCTGATCCATAAAACTTAAAGATACCCTCAGTCAGCGGGTTAGGATGAGATTGAACAAGGTCATCTCGAGCCAGATCCTTAACCCCTTTAATATTCTTAGGGTTACCCTTTGCAACCATTAATTCAAGCTTATTATGGGTATAAATAATATACTCATCCATGATGCCTTTAGACTTCAGCTTTCGGAGATGATTAATATTTACACTTGCAAAAATATCAGGATCTTTCGATATTTTCTGCCCATCTATTTCACCTTGTTTAAGAAGTTGCTTCTTAAAAATCTGACCTGGTGGAATTGTTTCAACAAAGATTTTTTTAATCGTAGGATTTTTCTTCTGAAAATCCTTAATTAATTTTTCAACCACCATAAACTGATTACCCGCAAGATACATTACTAAATCAGAATTATACGAATCGCTAATCTTGCCGTAATCTATTTTGCCTCCCGTATAAAAGGTTCGATAATCTTTACTGTGACCTGCTGCACCCTTTTCCGCTAATAATGGACCTGATAATAGGCTCAATATTAGTACCGCTCCAATCGTCGTTTTTACCCATTTGGTTTTCATTTTTTATTACCTCCATGTCAGTATTATTAAGAAAGGACACGGAATATCACATTAGAAAAGACATCTTAGTAATGATTATGGATTTCCGTGCTGGAAATAGCCTACAAGGTATGTGTAAGACACAGGTCAAGGGGTAAACTAATTTAAATACTCATTATATTTATTTATTTTTATAACGAAGCGTTTGGGTGAATGTTCCATCTTCATTATTTACCGACTTCATTTCTCCAGAAATACCGCTATAGATACCACTACCGCCAACAATCGCTATCGTCGAGATAGCTTTATCAAACTCACGCCCAGCCACTTGGATGCTGCCTTTCTCCAATGTGAGTGTCCACTGGCATTGAAAACTATGTCCAACCCGAGTACGAACACATGTGCCACTGTTATTCCCAATCTGCTTGCCATCTTCATTCAATAAGGGTTGATCAAAAACAAGAATATCACCCACAGAATCACCTGCCTCACCAATATCAATAAATTTTGCAGTATTGACGCGCGCATCTGCAATCGTCACCAATATTTGTGGTGAATTTTCTGTGCAACCAGCCAAGCTGAGGAACACTATTCCTAATATTATATATTTCTTGTGATAAATGTATTCCATATCCTACTTACTGCTGCTCTCGATGGGACAAGTACTCGGTAAAAAGGAAGTAAATGTATTATAGGCGTAATAAAAAGCCACAAGCCCTAAGCCCATGCCTAAAGCGGGGAAGTCAAACTGCGAACCAATAAAACCAGCTGTACTAATAAACAATATCAAACATGAAAAAAAAGTCAGTACAGCGATAAACAACTTCACTTTATTTAACCAGCCTGTGTGAACGTTATGCACCAACTTATAGATGACAATTGGACCTGCCAATGCCAGGCTAAACACAATAGGGAGCATAAACATTGCCCCGACAATACCAGCGACATAATTAAGATAGTCTTCCAAACCTACCTCCCTTATTTTTATTATTTTTTAGGTTTGAAAATAGTATCACCTCAAAGACTTGGCGTGTAGTTTTATTAACGGATTAGACTAAGAACAAAAGAGAACCCTTAATGTACTCATAAATTAATCCCTTTTAATTAATCAAGATTCTTCTTAAACCTTAATGACGCAATGATTAAGCCGGCCAATGTAAATAAGACTAACCAAGCCACATCGTATCGCATATCAAAGATCACAACATCTCTTAGAACCACCCCACGGATCAATCGTAAAAAATGTGTTGCAGGTAAACCCTCTGCGATCATTTGTGCAACCTCTGGCATTCCTTCATAGGGAAACATAAAACCTGATAACAAAATAGAAGGCAATAAAATAAAGATCGTCATCTGCATGGATTGCAGCTGATTGGTCGCGATAGTAGAAATCACCAAGCCTAATACTAAACTTGCAGTAATAAATAAAAATGTTGCTGCGGTCAACTGCCATAAGCTGCCATTAATGGGTACATCAAAGAGGACATAGCCCAGACTCAAAATAATAGCGACCTGCACCGCACCAATAAACATATAAGGGATAATTTTTCCTAACATGAGTTCGATAGAACGAACAGGGGTTGTAATCAACATTTCAAGATTGCCATGTTCACGCTCGCGCACAATCGCTGCTGACGTAAACATAATCATGGTCATGGTTAAAATTACTGCCACCAGACCCGGTACAATATTCACTGCACTCCGCTGTTCTGGGTTATACAATAAGGTCACTTCAAACGTAGGTGTATTACGGTTAGCCGGTTTGCTCAATAACTCAACCAGCGGCATGTTTCTTAGGCTTTTTATAGCACCTGCAACTATTGTATCGGAACCATCGACTAACCAATGTGCCACCGTACGACTGGTTTCCTGATCTGTAGATGGAGGTAATCCAAACCCAACTGATGGATTACGCACTAATCGTTGACTCACATCCTTAGGAATAATCAATATTGCCCGCACATCTGAACTAGCAATGGCTGCCTCACCTGCTTCAATACTGTCATAGTGTGCTACAAAATCGACTACCTGTGTGGCACTGACAGTTTGCACTAAAATTCGGCTTAATCCAGTATTACTATGATCAACCACACCAACAGGAATGTGTCGTACATTAGTATTAATGGCATAACCAAATAGCATCAACTGGATTAGCGGAATCATAATTACCATCCCGAAGGTCATTCTATCCCGCTTAAGCTGGGTGAGCTCCTTACTAAAAATGGCGTAAATACGTCGTAGTGCGTTCATTGCCGCCCCTCACCCGTGCTGGTTACAAACACATCTTCCAAACTTGGGCGAACCTGAATTAATTCATCTGTCTCTTTTATCATTGGTAGCTCACGTAAGAATAACAATGGCTCTGTAACACTATCCTGTACCAATACCCGTAGTCGTGAACCTAATTGTGCGGCAGTAATTACCCCGTCAATATTGAGTAGATCTTGTTTTAACTGACGTAAGTTTGTTGAGTCAATTTCAACAACATGTGCGCCCATTTGTTGCATTAACTCTTCAGGCGCGCCGTCTGCTCGTTTAATACCTGCCTCAAGTATTGCCAATTTATGGCAGCGTTCAGCTTCATCCATGTAATGTGTTGATACCAAAATACTGGTGCCTTGATCACTTAAATCAAATAACTGTTCCCAAAACTCACGACGGTTTTCAGGATCGACGGCTGATGTTGGTTCATCGAGAAATAATAATTCAGGTTTATGCAGTACCGCTGCAGATAAACTCAAGCGTTGCCGTTGCCCACCACTCATGCTGCCCGCTAATTGGTGTTGCTTACTTTCAAGCCCATAAATGCTTAATAATTCATTTATTCGTTGTGTCTGAGCTTTTGCAGATAAACCATATATCTTTGCTATAAATTGCAGATTCTCTTTAACGGTTAAGTCATCATAAAGCGAAAATTTTTGTGTCATGTAACCAATGTGTAAACGCAGCTTTTCGGCATCTTGCGGTAACTTAAAACCCAGTACTTCAACCTTGCCTGCATTCGGTTTTAATAAACCGGTTAACAAGCGAATTGCAGTTGTCTTGCCGCAACCGTTCGGCCCTAAAAAACCATATATCCGACCTTTTTCTACTTCAAGATCCAGACCTTGTATTGCTTTTAAACGACCAAAATTTCGACCGAGATTTTCAGCCTTAATAACAAACTCACTCATGGCAAAACAACTTGCGCCGGTACTCCGTTTGGTAAATCAGCCTGACTATCTGGCAGTTGTACTTCTGCCAGATACATTAACCGTGCACGGTCTTCCTGATTCAATGCATAGTAAGGCGTAAAAGCAGGCTCCGTTGCAATCCAGTGTAATGTTCCCGTTATAGCTTGGTCGATACCATCAACATGTACTTGTAATTGGTCACCAATCTTAACTCTAACCCGATATTTCTCTGGTACATAAACACGTGCAAACGGCGCACTGCCTGCCAATACAATTGCAACGGGACTTCCCTTTGTGACACGCTCACCAAGATTCCAAGGCAGATTATCCAATATCCCGTCACGCGTTGCATGAATGGTTAAATCCGCCAATTTTTTCTGCTCACTGGCAAGAACTGCCTTTGCCGCATCCAGTGATGCCTCTCCAATACGTAAATCTTCTTCACGCGTACCATTGGTTAGTTTGAGCAGTGCTTCCTGCGCGCTCAATAAATTAGCATCACTCGCATTTCGCCCTGCCACTGCTTTATCTAACTCTGCTTTACTCACCAAGCTTTTCTCAATCAGGTCGCGCACACGTAAATAATTTGCTGCACTTTCATCACGAGAAGCTTTAGCAACATTAACCATCGCTCTCGCCGCTGCAACATCTTCTATTCTTGCACCACTGCGAAGCTTTTCAAGATTGGCTTCCGCTTGAGCAACTTCTGCCATTGCTTTACTGACGTACGCCCTTTGCAAGGTATCGTCTAACTTAACAATTAAGGTTCCCTTTTTAACCCGACTACCCTGTGCCACAGGCAAAGCCACTACCACTTCATTCGTGGTTGCTGTGTGCGCTATACGCTCTCTTTCCAAGGTACCTAAGGCTATATTTTCAGAACGGCTTTCGCAGGCTGACAGTAAAATCAGTGTAAGAATAAACAAATAACGCATGGACAATACCTTCTATTAGACACTGTTTAGTGTATGTGACTCTCGTAGTGTTGGCATCACTTATTTGGTACTTTACATTAACCAAGGGCGTATATTAGCATTTAATTATGCATTACCTCTCAATGTCATGGCAGATGTGTTCATCCTAGTCCCTACGATCACACTGATTCCACCTTTTATATGGCTGGGTATAAATATGACATTGAAAAATAGGAACAAAATTCACGCTTTTTTATTGAACGCGTCCTAGAAGGGGTTCGGATCATATTTTGGGTATGAATTAATTAAGATGTAATGCTAATAATTGCTCTCTGGTAACTATTTCTTTCTGGTACCTATTTCTTCCTTTCTTTATCCTAGTAACTAGCCATTACACTCTTTACTTAAAAAATCTTCCAATCTGCAGCCTTCCACTGCTTCAAATTTTTCTTGATGTTCTTCAATCGCTGCCATTCGATCAAGGCGAAAATTTCTAAATGCATCGCGTAGCTCACACCATGCGACCAGCGTCCAAACTTTACCCCAATAAAATAAACCTAGCGGGTGAACAATTCGATGCGAACCCTCACCATCTTTTCGTTTGTAGGAAAATATTATTTTATGTTGATGCTTAATTGCATGACGCACGATTATTAATTGCTCACCCGCCTGACCTTCCATTGGGAAATCAGGTACCAGCATTTCTTGTCGTGCTAATTCGGGCTTTAACTTATCGGGTATTACATGTTCTATCTTTTGCAGTGCTTTATATGCTGCATGAGCTAAACCTTTATCCGTCCAAACTTGCACCATACGAGCACCGAGTAATAGTGCTTCGAGTTCATCTTCCGTGAACATCAGAGGGGGTAATTGATAACCACGCAATATTCGGTAGCCTTGTCCTGCCTCTCCTGTTATCGGTACACCCGATAAACTTAAGTCCTGAATATCTCGATATATTGTACGTTCTGATACTTCTAGTTCTTCTGCTAATACTCGTGCAGTAATAACCCGTTCATGATGTAAACTTTGGATAATCTGAAAAAGCCGATCTGCCCGTCGCATTCCTAGTACCGAAGTTCCAACGCTTGGCATAAGAACCGCATATAAGTATCTGCAACACGATAATGATTCAATAACTGCTTTTTGAAATCACCACTCAACACTATTTCATCATCAATCATAGATACGGCAATAAAGTCTTTACGCTTAAGATCATCGATCAGTGGGTGGTCTTTATCATAGCCACGTGGTCCATTTACTAATTTTTCACCACCTAATTCAAAATATTTTTTAAACTTCTTATCATTCATCGCCGATTGCCATTGTTTACTGCGCCAGCAAATTCTGTCGCGTATTTTTCCTAATGCTTGAGAATCAGGCCGCCAAATCCCCACACCAATGAAACAATTTCCCGGTTCAATATGCACGTAAAACCCTGGAGCATGCACATCCTTGCCTTGTTCATGTCGAAATTGAATACCAATATTGGTTTTATATGGGCGTTTATCCTTACCAAATCGCACATCCCTAAAAACACGCATTAACGATCCCCCTACTTTCCGAGGTGAGGCTAGAAAGTAGGGGGAAATTATTGCCAATTCATCCGCTATGTCGGTAATAAATTGAAAAGCAGGTGTACGAATCACATCTTCATACCTATCTTTATTTTCAGCGAACCAATCACGATTATTATTCTTTGCAATATCGCGTAGAAATTTCATGCTTTTGGAAGTGAAATGTGTATTCGCCATAATATTTATTTCTTAAGCGTATATGTCATTATCATAAGTACTGCCCCTTGTGGATCACAAATTACTGCAAAGCGACCCACATCAGGTATGTCTTGGGCTGGAAGAATAATTTTCCCTCCCAGTATTTCAACTTGTTTCACCTTTTGATCGACATCATCAACTGTAACATACGCGCCCCAGGCAGGTGGTGCATCTTTCGCTTCTGGCGGCATCGACATTATACCCGCGGCTTCCTTTTCTCCTACGCTGGCCATGGTATAA
>CAZIWG010000043.1:0-21522 GCA_964542925.1 uncultured Granulosicoccaceae bacterium
GACGATTACGTTTTACTAAATACAAAAATGCACTAACAATATTTTCATTACTTTGCTTCGCTCGCCGACTGGCATTACGCAAAAAATCGACCAGCATTGCAGTGATTACGAATGCAACTAACCCTGTGCCAACAAAAGCAAACCAATGTGCTTTTGAATCCCACGTAAACATGCCAATCATCGTCACGACGCCTACAACAACAGGTAACCACAAACGTGACCATAATCGTGACATATTCACTTTTCGCCACGGTGTTGCAGGCGCTATGCCCATTAATAAAATAACAATAAAAAAGAATGGAATCAGCACCGCGTTAAAGTAAGGTGCACCCACCGTGATTTTTGCACCGTTAATAGCTTCAAGTGCCAAGGGATATAAAGTACCTAGCATCACCAATAAACATAAGACACTAAAGAGTACATTATTAATTACAAAAAGAAATTCACGTGACATCAATGATGTTATCGGTTCACGTTCCGTATCAACGCGCCCTTTAGCCAAGAATAAACCAAACGAAATAACTAACACGGTACCCATAAACATCAAAATATATAAACCACGCCCCGGATCAACGGCAAACGCATGCACCGATGACAACACACCCGAACGAACCAAGAATGTGCCTAATAATGATAATGAAAATGTACTGATCGCTAAAAACAAATTCCACGTTTGCAGCATACGGCGGTTTTCTTGTACTGTAATGGAATGAATCAAAGCGGTACCAAGCAACCAAGGCATAAACGAGGCGTTCTCAACTGGATCCCAAGCCCAATACCCACCCCAGCCCAATTCGTAGTAAGCCCACCAACCACCCAACATGATGCCGATGGTTAACATCGTCCAGGCAAATAACGTCCAACGTCGAATCAAGCCAATCCAGAGCGTAGTTTCCCAACGTGTAAGCATCGCCGTCATGGCAAAGGCGAATGGAATTGAAAACCCGACATATCCGAGATAGAGCATGGGTGGGTGGAACGCCATGCCAGGATCTTGCAATAAAGGGTTCAGATCTCGACCAACCAAAGCACCAGGCAAAAGACGTTCAAACGGATTAGATAAAAATAAAATCAGACCCAAAAAACCAAGCAACAAAGCTGCTTGCACGCTTAACAACACGGGTAACCTCATAGGAAACAATCGCTTACCTTGAATCGCCAGCATTGTTGTAAAAGCAGATAATATCCATGCCCAAAGGAACAAAGAGCCTTCGTGCCCGCCCCATAGAGCGGTTACCTTATATAAGAGTGGCAACTGAGTATTTGAGTGTGAAGCCACATAAAGTACCGTAAAATCACTTACAACAAAAGCGTGAATTAACGTGGCGCCACCAATCGTCATTAAGATCAGTACGATATAGCTAGCCATAATACCGCTGCGAGCTAACGCGGGTACTTGAAGACGCCCAGCCAACCACGGCGCCATCGCCTGAACAATGGTTAAAATAAATGCAGTGAACACGGCCAAGTGACCGAACTCAATCAGGTAATTATTCAAAAAACTTTGCATTAAACTTTTCCCACGAATACATCTTATTGATTTTATTAAAAATAATTACATTTCAGCTATTATTGTACAAGAATTACGCTTGTTATTCGCCACTATTTCACCTACATTATATGCTAGAATTATGCAGGATCTTTAAATGGGCCACGGCAGTCTAATCCCTTTAGAGCTATTCTACACGTAAGAATTTTTAGTAAAATCGAGACATCACTCAAAGTGCATTGATCGTTCACTAAAGCTGCTGTACTGTGTCTAACCCTGCGATTAACAACGCATGGAATAAAAATAAATAATTCATCTGGTTAGCCAAATAAGAATGCTCATAATAATCGAGTGAGGCTACCCAGACTCAGGGAGTAGTTCAATCATCATTTTTAACTCATTGATGGATAACCTTTTTCCTGAAAATAACATCTGTCTAACTACCTAGGTAATCTATTTTTAGGGGGAATAAATGGCTGATTTTAAAATCGCCATCGTCGGTTCTGGACCTGGTGGCATGAGCGCCGCCGCTCATGCAGCGGAACTGAATATTTCACACGTGCTACTTGAGAGTACTGATCACCTTTCTGACACTATCTATAAGTATCAGAAAGGCAAGCACGTCATGGATGAACCACAAGTTTTACCACTACGAAGCCCATTGGACTTTATCGCGGGCACGCGCGAATACATTCTTGATGTTTGGAATACCCAAATCGCCAGCCATAACACCAACGTAAAATACAACACTGAAGTCACTGAAATCAGTGGTTCCAAAGGTGATTTCACACTTAAAACAAAATCCGGTGAAACCATTACCGCTGAATTCCTTGTAATGGGTATTGGTTTACAAGGTAACCTACGTAAACTCGGTGTTGAAGGTGAAGATCTCAACATGGTTCAATACCAACTCGACGATCCTGATGAATACGCAGATGAAACCATTGTTGTCATTGGTGCCGGCGATGCGGCAATTGAAAACGCTCTTGCACTGACCAAACAAAACAACGTCATTATCGTTAACCGTAAAGACGAATTCTCACGGGCAAAGCAAGGTAACGAAGATGGCATCAATAAAGCCATCGACACTGGTGTTATTGAGCCTTATTACAACTCCAATACCGTGTGTGTGGAACTATTTGATACGCCACTGGGCACAGGTGAAATTGGCAAAATTGTTTTAGCCACCAAAAATGGTGAGGCGGAAGTAAATTGTCACCGGATTATTGCTCGCCTTGGTGCCATTGCCCCACGTCGCTTTGTACAGTCTTGTGGCATTGAATTTCCCAGTGATGATCCTGCCGCCGTTCCCGCACTGACTAATCAATATGAATCCAATGTGTCCGGTTTATACATTGTCGGGGCGCTTGCTGGCTATCCACTAATTAAATCGGCCATGAACCAAGGCTATGAGGTCATAGAGTTCATCGAAGGGAATGATGTAGAGCCTGCCGATGAACCATTACTCAAAGAAAAATTCCGTCAGTTTAGTGCGCGCAATAAAAACATATCTGTCAACGAAATACTCGACATGATTACCACCAACGTACCCTTACTATCTGGCTTAACCACCTTGCAGTTACGTGAATTCATGATCGACAGTGATATGCGCACACCGGCTGAAGGCGATATTATTTTTGAACGTAATGACTTTACCAACACTTTCTATTCGATAGTTAGCGGTGAAGTTCAAGTACAAATCAACCCTAAAGATCCAAGCCAACGTATCTCCTTAAACAAAGGCGCATTCTTTGGTGAAATGAGTTTGATTTCTGGTCATCGCCGTTCTGCGACTGTTCTTGCGGGTAGAAACTGTGTGTTAATCGAAACTCCGCGTCGTTCAATGAATAAAACCATTAGCTCGGTAGAATCAGTTAAACGTGTCATTGATGAAGCATTCCTAATGCGCGCACTTCAAGCTAAAATTGCGCCCAATACACCCGTTGAAAAATTACAGTCTGTGATCAGCACCGCTACATTAAAAACCTATAAAGCTGGCGAAGTCCTTTTCAATGAAGGTGATGAAGGCAATACGCTGCATTTAGTTCGCGTTGGTTCGCTTACGGTTTCTAAAAAGGTTGGTGGCAAAGATGTTGTGTTGTCTTACCTGCCTGCCGGTAACTATGTCGGTGAAATGGCATTATTTGGTGACAGTCATCGCTCTGCTACCATTCGTGCAGCCGTTGCAACAGAAACAATCTGTCTTGATGGGGATGCCTTCCGCAAGCTTGTTGATGAAGATGATGATGTACGCAAACGTGTTCAAGAAGTTATCGACAGTCGCAAGCAAGTTAACGTACAGATGGAAGACAATTCAGATTCAGGAACAATTATTAGTTTCCTCGTCGAACAAGGTCTGGGTGAAGCCACTGATGTATTGTTAATTGATGAATCACTATGTGTTCGTTGTGATAACTGCGAAAAAGCCTGTGCCGAAACGCACTACGGCACATCACGACTCGATCGCGAAGCCGGCCCAACCTTCGCTTCCATTCATGTGCCTACTTCTTGTCGTCACTGTGAACATCCACACTGCATGCAAGACTGCCCACCCGATGCCATTCATCGTGCTGAAAATGGTGAAGTTTACATTGCCAATAACTGTATTGGTTGTGGTAACTGCCAACGTAATTGCCCATACGGCGTAATACAAATGGCAATGGTATCGAAGAAACACAAAACCAGCTTGGTGTCTTGGCTATTAACCGGCGCAGGCTTGGCTCCAGGTGGTAATAACATGAAGAAAACCAAGCAAGATCCCGATGCGAAAAAGATGGCGGTTAAATGTGACATGTGTAAAGACATGCCCGGTGGTCCATCTTGTGTGAGAGCCTGCCCAACGGGTGCTGCCATTCGCGTTAATCCAGGCGAATTTATGTCTGTTACTAACCTTGAAAAT
Source organism: uncultured Granulosicoccaceae bacterium (assembly GCA_964542925.1). Lineage (GTDB taxonomy): Bacteria > Pseudomonadota > Gammaproteobacteria > AKS1 > AKS1 > Sulfuriflexus. Next base: position 4,389 of record CAZIWG010000043.1, read on the forward strand.
TATTAGGACACTTTAGCAATGATGCATCAGTCACTTTTTGTTTACAGTGGTTATCGTTACTTTAAATTAAGTATGTTGTTAATCATTGCGTCGGTGGTTGCTTATGCCATCCACACACCCGTTGATGGTCCGAACGGCGGTACATGGTTAGGTTACACACTCGGTAGTCTTGGTGCATTTTTAATTTTATTACTAATGTGGTTTGGTATGCGCAAACGTTCATACAAATCATCCATGGGTAAAGTTGAAGGCTGGTTATCAGCTCATGTTTACCTTGGTTTAGCCCTTATTATTATTGCAACACTGCATGCAGGATTCCAAGTAGGCTGGAACCTCCACACACTTGCTTACGTACTGATGTTCATTGTTATCTTTAGCGGTATCTTCGGTGTTTATGCTTATTTGCGTTACCCCGAATTAATGACTAAAAATCGCCGCGGTAACACACTTGAGTTAATGCTTATTGAAATGTCAGAGCTTGATCGTGAATGTCGTGAGGCGGCCTCTCAACTTACCGATGAAATTAATAAATGCATCCTTGATTGCACAGAAAACACAAGAATTGGTGGTTCAGTACTTCAACAATTATCCGGTAGACCACCAAACTGCGCGACCCAAGCTGCGTTTGATAAAGTCACTGAGCTTAATAAATCACTACCAAGAGAAATGGCCGATGATGCTAGTCGACTGATGACTTTACTTGGTAAAAAATGTGAACTCGTTCAACGTGCTTGCCGTGATGTGCAATACAAAGCGATGATGGATATTTGGCTTTACTTCCATGTACCTCTGTCATTTGCGCTACTTGCTGCACTCATAGCACATGTCGTTTCAATCTTCTTTTACTGGTAGGCCTAGTCATGCAGTGTAATGTCAGTTTTCTAACACGTAAGTCCCGCGGCGGCGTCACCCATAAAGACGAGGTCATTTCTGGTTCTAGTATTCGTATTGGGCGAAGTACTGACAATGAACTTTACCTATCTGATTTCCGAACCTCATTACACCACGCAACCATTCATGATCGTCAAGGTCGCTACTACATCGAAGCCGAGTCTGGTTCTGATATACGTGTTAACAATAACATTACTCAAAGTGCTCGCCTTAATAGCGGCGATATCATCGCTGTTGGTCCATACGATATTGAAATTGTTTCTGCTGATGAAGGTAAAGATCTCGATATTACCGTTGAACTGGTTCGTCAACTAGGCGATGACCTGGAAAAATTAAAACAGCGCTCTGTTACCACACTTGCCGCAACCGGTTTTAGCCGTCGTCGTTGGTCGTGGGCATTCTTTATCGTTATCACCGCATTATTCTTAGCGTTACCCATTGCCGCCTTTTTCTCTGACGAAGTGCGCGATATGTTTAAGGATGCGCCCATCACCGCTGATGTTGCTTGGAAGACTGGCGAATTCGAATCTGCACACACTTTCTTTGCCAATGATTGTAAAGCGTGTCATCAAGAAGCTTTTACCACCGTACGTGATACGGCTTGTGTTACCTGCCACACCGAAACACATACCCATGCCGACCCATTGTTCTTTGAGTTGTCTGGCTTAAATGAAACCCGCTGTGCCACTTGTCATAAAGAACATAATGGTCGTGATGGTTTAGTTCGCCGTGATGAAGGTTTATGTGGCGACTGTCATAAAGATCTCGATGAAAATACGGGCACTGACTTAAAAAACGTAAAAGACTTTGGCAAAAATCATCCTGACTTCAGCGCAACAATGTTCCGTTATGATGCCGCTGCAAAAACATTTAGCGTGGAACGTGAAGAACTCAACGATAAATTAGTTGAAACGTCTAACTTGAAGTTCCCACATGACGCGCATTTAACGGCTGAAGGCGTTGAATCACCCAATGGTAAACAGGTTATGGTCTGCGCGGATTGTCACCAACCGGATTCGGGTGGCATTGGCATGAAACCCATTGTCATGAAACAACATTGTGCAGAATGCCATAGCCTCCAGTTTGAAGAAGATGTGCCATCACGTATTGTGCCACATGGAAACCTTGAACAGATCCTTTATACGTTGACGGAGTACTACAACACCGTTGCATTAAAAGGTGGGTATGATGATATTGATACACCTGACGTTGTAAGACAACGCCGCCGCCCTGGTCAACGCATTACCCCTCGCGAACGCAAGGATGCTTTGCTTTGGGCAAATCAGAAAGCACTGAGTGTCGGTGAAGACCTATTTGAAGATCGTGTTTGTGCAACCTGTCATGACGTATCAAAAACACAGAATGGCGATACAACTAAATGGGAAATTGCCCCTGTACGTATAGCAGACACGTGGTTACCAAAATCACATTTTGTACATAAAAAACATGAAACCATGTTATGTACTGATTGCCACGACGCAGAAAAATCTGAAGAGAGTAGCGATGTGTTGATCCCCGCCATTGATAATTGTCAGCAATGTCATGCGGGTACCGAAGCGGCACACAATAAAGTGGAATCGACTTGTGTTGATTGTCATGGTTTCCATATCGCTGATGATTTCCTATTAGGCGATCGTAAGGGTATGCCGGCAAGAACAAAAAAATCTGCGACAGCGGCTCGCATGGAAAAACCGAGTAAGTAACAACAAAAGATTTATCAGAGGAAAGTACCCGTGAACGTAGCAAAACTCACACGCAGCCTTGCGCTGCTAGCTAGCCTGACTCTCATCGCAGCCTGTGGTGGTGGCGGTGGTGGAAGCAAAGGCAACGCCGCCGCTCAAGGCAGTAACTTTGATTCTGGCTGTACCGGTTCTTGTGCAACCAACAGTCCTGCTAATTTGACGGTTGCTGATGTACAGAAAGTAATTTCACAAGCCGTTCAAGAAGCCCAAGTACGCGGTCAAACTGCTACGATTGCGGTCACGGATCGCGTAGGTAATGTGCTAGCTATATTTCGTATGACTGGGGCACTGACAACGTTCACTATTCGTTCCACGCTGGTTGATGCGCCCAGTATTTCAGGTCTAGAAAATATTAATGTTCTACCTAGTACCTACGCAGCTATTGCTAAAGCAGTCACTGGCTCTTACCTGGCATCAGAAGGCAATGCCTTTAGCACACGTACAGCTAGTCATATTATTCAAGAACACTTCAGCCCACATGAAACAGGCTTACCTGGTGGACCTCTCTTTGGTGTACAGTTTAGCCAATTACCTTGTAGCGATCTCGTTACTGATGGTGCAGGTGCGGCAATAAATATCGGCCCTCACCGTTCTCCATTAGGTTTGTCTGCCGATCCAGGTGGGTTCCCTTTATATAAGAATGGGCACCCCGTCGGTGGCATTGGGGTCATTGCAGATGATGTCTATGGCTTAGATAGAAATATTCTAGATACCGACAACAGTGTTGATGAACTCATTGCCATAGCGGGTCAATTTGGTTTTGCTCCTCCTGTTGACCGACAAGCTAACCGCATTACCGTTGATGGTCGTTCACTACGCTATTCAGATATTGATAGTGGGGATTTAGTGAGTAACCCTCAAGCCGCCCCTGCTTTTGGCACAACGCTAACATTGGGCGCTTTAGTTTCAGACACTGTTTCTAATAACTACTTCAATTCAGCAGGTGGTATTCTTGCTGGAACCACCTTTGGTACTGGCGCTTCAGGTATCGTCGACGCTGATAATATAGATGCAACTTTTACAGGTTTAGATGCCTTTATCCTTTCTAACACTGCCGGTAACGTTAATCGTTATCCACCTAGAAATGCAGTTGTTGCGGTGGGTGGCGATGAGCTCACTGCGGCAGATGTTACTCAACTATTGCGTAGTGCGCTCGGTGTTGCGAATCAAGCACGTGCACAAATTCGCCGTCCCCTTGATAGTCAGGCACGAGTAACCATTTCAGTTGTTGACACAGGTGGCAATATACTGGGCATTGTGAGAACACGTGATGCGCCACTATTTGGTACTGATGTCTCTTTACAAAAAGCGCGTACTGCAACTTTTTTCTCTAGTACTGATGCAGGGACCGTGCTATCAGCACAAAATGATGTCACTTATCTAAATGCTAATGGTACTGCATCAGGTACTGTCGTTGATTTTTCTGTTGACTATGTTGGCTCCGTCGCCAGTAGCAAAGGAGTTCGCGCCTTTCTTGGTACAGATATGGCGTTAGCGAATGGAACGGCCTTTGCCGATCGTTCGGGTGGTAACTTATCTCGTCCATTCTATCCTGATGGTAACGACCTTGTTGCACTCCCTAACAATGGGCCACTAAGTAAACCATTTGTGACAACCGCAGCATCAAATTCATGGAGTCCCTTTTCTAATGGTTTGCAACTGGACTTGGTTTTAAACGAACTCGTCGATCATTTAGTTAATGGAACAAATAATACTTCTTGTACAGGTACACCTCGTTTAGCCAATGGCATTCAAATTTTCCCGGGTTCCGTACCTATTTATCGTAATGGTGTGCTGATTGGTGGCATTGGTGTGTCAGGTGACGGTGTTGATCAGGATGACATGATTTCATTCCTTGGTACTAATCGTGCGAGTGTTGCACTCGGTAAAGCAAATGGTATCGGTGATGGCGCCATTATTGGTAATGCCCCAACTGGAATTCGAGCAGATAATGTCACACCTACCAATTTCCCAGGGCAAGCCTTACGTTACATCCAATGCCCACAAAACCCATTTATTGGTAGTTCCGCCAACAACGTCTGTGATGGATTATAGCCATGCGAAATTTCAAATCTCATAGCACTCTATGCTTAGTCATGTCGCTCTCTGCCAATCTTGCGATGGCAAATGCGACTTATTTAAATGTTGATGCACCTCAACTTGGCAGTCTCAAGCTCACATCAACTTTTAACTATGCAACCACTAGCAACACAGCCAAATCAATAAACAAACGACTTGGTAGTATGAAAGTCAGTTCTGCATTTCACTATGCAACAAATGAGAAAACTAAAACGACTCAAACCACCATGGCACTTGGAAGCATTGAGCTAGGCTCTGCGCTGAATTATGTTACTGAAAGCACACCAACACCGACGAGTGATTCTTTACTCTCTTCTGCTGAAAATGAACCCAATCCTTTTGTTAGCAATACCTTTCAAAATGATACCGTGGTTGCTGTTGCAGATAACTATAATGAATTTGGTATCCGTGAATCCGGTTTCAGTTTAAGTAACGATCAAGATCTCAACCAAGAGTCGAGTGAACCATGGGCATATCAAGAACCCGAAGAAGAAATAATCTTAGCAGAACTTGATCGACGTCGTCCTGGTGCTGAACGTAAACCTGATCGCCCTGCACCCAAGCAAGAAGATCCAAATAGAAATACTGATTTGCGTCCTATTGCAATATCAAACCCTAACTTGCCTCATCCTGTTGTGCCAGTTCCTGATCGCTACCGTATTGTTGAAGCCGTTGGCGTCAATGAACGTTGGTTTGATCCTTACAACCAAAATACGTTGAAAGGTGACCGACCAATATTTGGCACAAAAGATTGGTTCTTCAGTGTTAATGTTATTTCAGATACCGTTTACGAACCCCGCAAACTACCAACACCTGTTTCTCCGACAACCAGTCGTTCTCCTGGTGCGCTCGATGTCTTTGGTGGTCGCGATCAAACTGTTTTCAGTGAAACACTCATCACTGGTTTTGTACTGTATAAAGGTGATACGGCATTTAAGCCACCCGATCATGAATTTCGCCTGACCTTAGCCTTTAACTACAATCGCGTTGAAGTGGAAGAGGATCGTGTACTTTCTATTTTACCAGGTCGCGGTAACGTTCGCCGAGATACCCATGTAGGCGTTCAAGAGTTATTCTGGGATAAGCACTTACGTAATATCTCTGATCGTTATGACTTTGATTCGATTCGCGTCGGCATTCAACCTTTCAACTCTGATTTCCGTGGTTTCTTATTTCAAGATCAACAATTTGGTATCCGCCTATTTGGTAACCGTGATAACAACTTTTACCAATATAATTTAGCGTGGTTCCGCCGTGTTGATAAAGATCTCAACAGTGGTCTTAATGATATTAGCAAATCACTTCGCGATGACGATGTATTTATAGCCAATATCTACAAACAAGATTTCCCAATGGTTGGCTACACCTCACAGGCTACGGTTATTCACAACCGCAACCGTGAAGGTGATGATGGTCTGTTCTTTGACAGCAATGGTTTCTTAGCGCGCCCTGCTCCTCTGGGTGATGGACGACCACGCAACTATGATGTGACCTACATCGGTTACAATGGTGATGGACACCTTGGTCGAGTTAACTTAACCACTTCTTATTACTACGCAACCGGTAACGAAACTCGTAATGCCTTCTTTAATGGCAAAACACGCATTGATGCCTTCTTTGTTGCCGCCGAAGCGTCTATGGACTTTGACTGGATTCGCGTCCGTCTTTCAGGCCTTTACGCCAGTGGCGATAAGGACCCATTCGATAATGTTTCTCAAGGCTTTGACGCCATTTTCGAAAACCCACAATTTGCCGGTGCCGATACCAGTTTCTGGATTCGCCAACCCGTTGCCAATATCGGTGGTGGTGGCGTTGCCTTGTCTGCGCGTAATGGTGTTTTAAATTCACTTCGCACGTCGAAGGAACAAGGTCAATCTAATTTCGTTAACCCGGGTACAACGCTCATTGGTATCGGTGCTGACTTTGACCTTACGCCTGAATGGCGCGTATCAGTCAATGCCAACAAACTTGGCTTTGCTAACACCGCATCATTAGAAGCCTATCGCCAAGTTGGTAGCATTGATAATGATATTGGTTGGGACTTATCAGTGTCAGCTATCTATCGTCCATTCTTTACCCAGAATGTTATATTCAGACTCTCTGCCGCAGCGCTCGAACCAGGCGATGGGTTTAAAGAATTGTACGGTGACGAAACCTCTTACTCAATTTTAGCTAACATACTGTTAACTTATTAGGGAATGAACAACCCGTGATGAAACAATCTCTGCTTACCATTGGTCTGCTTTGTTTGACCAGCGTTTTCGCATCCGCGTCTGATTTAGAAAAGCCGCGCGATATTAAATATGCCGTCACACCTGATGCGCCAAAACATCAAACATGGGAACAAGCTGACCCTAAAAGTGAAGGTTGTATTACCTGTCATAGCAAATCTGATCGCAAAACCATGCATATCAGTCCAGCTGTTGTGCTTGGTTGTACTGACTGTCATGGTGGCGATGCAACAATTAAAAAACCGGCTAATACCCAAAAAGGCGACAAAGCCTACCGTACCGCACTTGATAAGGGTCATGTGCAACCGCGTTTTCCTAAAACATGGAATTACCCTAGCAGTGCCAACCCTGAAATTAGTTTTACCTTATTAAATAACGAAAGCGCAGAATTTGTTCGCTTTGTTAACCCTGGTGACTTACGTATTGCTCGCGAAGCCTGTGGTGCATGTCACTTACCGATTATTCAAGCCAGCGAACGCAGCATGATGGCAACCGGTATTATGCTTTGGGGTGGTGGTGCGTATAACAACGGTATTCTCCCCTTCAAACGTTACATTCTTGGTGAAGCCTATACCCGCGATGGTGAACCCGCTTCATTGGTTGCCCCTGTTAAACCTACACCTGAAATGGCCGCCAAAGGTGCATTAGCACAACTATTCCCACTACCAAGTTGGGAAACCGTTCCACCTGGCGATATCTTCCGTGTCTTTGAACGGGGTGGACGTAATATTGTGAACTTGTTTGCTGAAACTGGCTTACCAAATAGCTTGGGACGAATTCAACAGCTTGAAGAACCCGGTCGCCCTGACATCAAACAATCTAACCGTGGTCCTGGTACGGGTCTGCGTATTTCTGTTCCCGTATTAAATATTACCAAAACACGTTTGAACGATCCGTTCCTTTGGTTTCTTGGCACCAATGACGGTCCCGGTGATTTCCGTTCTTCGGGTTGTTCATCATGTCACGTGGTTTACGCGAATGATCGCGATCCTCGCCACTCTGGCCCTTACGCAGAATTTGGTCATAAAGGCAAAACACAAACAGTCGACCCTACCATCGATAAAGATGAATCTGGTCACCCGATTAAACATGAGTTCTCACGTTCCATTCCAACTTCGTTGTGTATGAATTGTCACATGCACCAACCTAATGTATTCGTAAATAGTTACATGGGTTACACCATGTGGGACTACGAATCAGATGCTCCACATATGTGGCCAAAAGAACAACGTTACCCGACAGCCGCTGAAATTCGTAAAATCAACGAACATAATCCAGAAGAAGCGGCGATCCGTGGTAAGTGGAGTGACCGTGAATTCCTTGAAAAAGTCTGGGATAACAATGAAAAATTAAGCGATACCCAATTTGCTGATTATCATGGTCATGGCTGGAACTTCCGCGCTATCTTCAAACGTGACCGCAAAGGCAATATGCTCGATAAAGATGGCAATATCGTCTCAGAAAAAGATCCTAAGTGGGCTAAGAAAGCCGTTCACATGTCATCGATTCATCTTGATGTAGGCATGCACTGTGTTGACTGTCACTTCGCACAGGACTCGCATGGCAACGGACACATTTATGGTGAAGTCGCGCAATCGGTTGAAATCGATTGTATGGATTGTCATGGCACAGCTGATGAGTACCCCACTTTGAAAACATCCGGTCCTGCTGCCCCTCCTGGTGGTAACGACCTATCATTACTCCGTACACCAACAGGCAAAAAACGTTTTGAATGGCGTGATGGAAAACTTATCCAACGTTCATCACTCTGGCCTGATCGTGAATGGGAAATGTCATTGGTTAAAGATAACGTCAACCCTGATCACCCTGATTTTAATGCCAAATCAGCACGTGCCAAATTGATGTCTAAAAACAAAAAGACCTTTGAATGGGGTCTCGGAGTTGCTAAAGAAGACCGTGCACATAAAAATGAAAATATGTTGTGTTTCACCTGTCACAGTTCTTGGGCGACTAGTTGTGCCGGTTGTCACTTACCGATTCAAGCAAACTGGAAATCAGAACGTGGTCACTATGAAGGTGGCGAAACTCGTAACTATGCAACCTACAACCCACAAGTTGTTCGTGACCAAATGTACCAGTTAGGTAAACATGGTCCAGCAAAGGGTGGTCGTATTGCACCAGTACGTTCTTCATCTGCACTGGTACTTTCTTCACGTAACGTCAATCGTGAGTTAATTTACATTCAGCAACCACCGGTTGCGGCGAGTGGTTATAGCTCACAAGCCTTTGCACCACACTTCCCGCATACCACGCGTAAAACGGAAACCAAGACGTGTACCGATTGTCACTTATCGGAAGCCAAAGATAACAATGCCATCATGTCGCAACTGTTATTACTGGGCACCAACTTCGTTAACTTCGTTGGTTATTACGCTTGGATCGGCACAGAAGACCAAATTATTGGTCAACGCGTAACAGAATGGGATGAACCTCAAGCCGTTATCGGCAGTTACTTACAGAAGTACGCCTATCCTGACTGGTACAAGAATCACCTTGATAACAATCGCGTACTACCAGAAGAAATTGAGTATGTATTCCGTCATGATTCAAATGCAGCTAACTGTTTACAACTTCGTGGTGAATACTTATATGTTGCTGAAGGCACCAACGGTACGCAGGCTTATGATGTGGCAAGTATTGCTAACAAAGGATTCTCACAACGCATTATTACCGCACCGTTTAGCCCACTAGGTCATAACACACGTGTTAAATCTAAAAATGCGACTTGTGTAGTCTTACCAACCACACAGCCAATACATGCAGTACGTAGTCGCAGTAAAATGATGCAAGAAGTGAATCTTGAACAACCGATGCATGCTATCTACGACAACATGTACATCACTGACTCAGAAGAAGGTTTAATTGTTGTTGACGTTAATACCCTTTCTGATGGTGAACCACGTAATAACTTCTTCGAACGTAAAACCACGTGGAACGAAAATGGTGTGCTCGATGGCGCAAGTCACTTAACCATTGCGGGTAACAACTTTTACATCACTACGCCTAAGGGTGTTGTTGTTGTCTATATGGGTGACCCAACCAAGCCTAAGTTACTCAACGTGATTCCAATGAAGAACCCACGCGCTACCACCGTGCAGTTCCGTTATTTATTTGTTACTGACGACGAAGGCTTTAAGGTGGTTGATGTCACCCGTCCTGCCAAACCCAAAATTGTTGAGAACGCCTTTGTTCCATTAAAAGACGGTCATCGCATCTACGTGGCACGTACTTATGCCTATGTTGCGGCGGGCAGTGAAGGCATCGTCATCATCGACGTTGAAAAGCCTGAGCAGCCTAAGGTTTACATGAAGTACACGGCTAACGGACAACTTAACGATGCCCGCGACATTGTCATTGGTACCACCAACGCATCACTAATTGGTTATGTGGCTGACGGTAAAAATGGTCTGAAAGTACTACAATTGACTTCTCCAGACTCACAACCACGCTTCTATGGTTTTAGCCCTGAACCTGTGCCAGAGTTAATTGCCACGGCGCCGACTAACACGCCGGCGCTTGCCCTGTCTAAAGGTTTAGCACGTGACAGAGCAGTAGATGAAACCGGTGGTCAAATTGCTATCTTTGGTCGTATCGGTTCACGCCCTTTCAATTTAGAAGAGATGCAAAAACTCTACCTAGATGAACATGGCGACCCATACTTTGTTACCGACAAAGCCATACTTAGCGACATGATTCGTAGTGAAAAAGATAAACCGCTGCGTCGACGTGCGGCTAAAAAAATCAATAACTTGTCCAGTAAAGCTGAATCATCAACTGAGACCGGTGTTAATTAACCATGTTACAAGCTAATGCGCTGGCTGCCGAACGTGGTGGTCAGCGACTTTTCTCTGATATTACTTTCCAGTTAGAAGCCGGCTCACTACTCCATGTTAGCGGCAATAATGGTAGCGGTAAAACAACACTGCTACGAATGCTCTGTGGTCTATGCTTACCCGCTGATGGCGATGTTTTATGGCAACAGCAAACCATTGAAACAAACCGCGATGCCTTCAACAAGAACCTTCTTTACATTGGGCATCGGCACGGTATGCATAGCGATCTTAACGCCTTTGAAAATCTATATTTATCTTGTCAGCAAGATTCAAATCGTGTCCAAATATTTTCAGCACTAGAAGAAATCGGTTTAGGCAAACATGCGGATAAACCCTTGCGCTTGTTATCGCAAGGACAACAACGGCGTGTTGCGCTTGCGAGACTGATCCTAGAACCCTGTAAACTCTGGATACTTGATGAGCCCCTTGCCGCGCTAGACGTTGATGCCGTTGAATGGTTTAGCCTGCGTTTAACCACACATTTAGAAGCCGGTGGCATGGCCATTATCACTACCCATCAAGAAGCGAGCTTTATTGCTCGTGTCACCATCAATGTGGTGCTAAATTAAATGGCAATGGAGATAAATTTATTTTCTGCTTGGCAACGCATTTTAAAACGTGAAATGGTTCTCGCCTATCGTCAACGTAACGATATTATGACACCACTGATCTTTTTTATTATCGTCATCAGCTTGTTTCCTCTCGGTGTTGGCCCAGAGCCAGAAACCTTACGCCTCATTGCACCGGGGGTTATCTGGGTTGCCGCCTTACTCGCCACCCTGTTATCACTATCACGTTTATTCAGCAATGAATTACACGATGGAACGCTCGAACAATTATTGCTCACACCGCAACCCGCCAGTATTTTAGTTTCCGCAAAAATCGTCTCGCATTGGCTCACTACTGGATTACCATTAGTGTTAATTAGCCCGCTGCTAGCACTGAGCCTCAACATGACAACGGAAGCACTGGTTTACACCATGCTCACCCTCTTGCTCGGCACACCTATCCTTAGTCTTGTTGGTGCAATTGGTGCGGCACTTACCTTAGGCTTGCGCGGTGGTGGAGTACTTCTTGCTTTATTGATTCTACCGCTCTACATTCCCGTACTGATTTTTGCGACCGGTGCCATTATTGCGACCACCAATGGTTTCCCTGCTGATGCGCAACTTTCATTACTGGGTGCTTATCTTATCATCACGCTTATCTTTGCCCCGTGGGTCACCAGTTATGCATTAAGAGTTTCATTGGATTAACTGGTAAACTATGCCCATGAGTACAGCAATCACCAACAGGCACATATTGTGATATTTCAAAAATACGCCGCGCCCAAGTATTTTTATCCTCTAGCGGGGAAGTGTCTGCCGTGGTTTTCATGGCTGTGTGTTCTCACATTGCTTGCCGGTCTTTACCTTGGCTTATTTGTCGCCCCACCTGACTACCAACAAGGCGAAACAGTACGTATTATGTTTATTCATGTGCCGGCTGCGTGGATGTCGATGTTTATCTACGCCAGTATGGCTGGTGCCGCTGCAATAGGAATGGTGTGGAAAATAAAATTAACAGATACTTTCATATCATCAGCCGCACCCATTGGTGCATCGTTCACCTTACTGGCTTTATTAACCGGATCGCTGTGGGGTAAACCCATGTGGGGAACATGGTGGGTTTGGGATGCACGACTCACCTCTGAATTAATTTTGCTATTTTTATACTTAGGCTTCATGTCATTACAATCCGCCATTGATGATCCGCGCCGTGCCGCACGTGCAGGTGCTATTTTAGTTTTAGTAGGCGTGATTAATTTACCGGTTATCCATTACTCGGTTGAATGGTGGAATACCTTACATCAACCCGCCTCCGTGGCACGTGTTGATGGCCCAAGAATTCACAACAGTATTTTAATTCCACTGTTGGTTATGATGGGTGCCTTCAAACTTTTCTTTGTTAGCGTTGTCTTATTACGCATGCGCTCAGAAATACTTGAAAATGAAGCCGACTCCCACTGGTTAAAGGAACAAGGCGTATGAACTGGGCTGATTTTTTCAACATGGGTGGTTACGCGTTTAATGTTTGGACGAGTTACTTGCTCGCCGCCGTTATTCTTGGCCTGAATGTATGGTTACCGTTTAAAAAATTTCGCGCACAACAACAAAAACTAAGACAGCAATATGAAACCACGTCATAAAAAAATCAGCTTTATCGTACTAGCCGTTATTGGACTAAGTCTGGTTACCCTGCTTATTCTCAATGCGTTCAAAGACAACATTGTTTATTTCCACTCGCCTACTGATATTAAAGCGGGCAAAGCACCCATTAATCAAACTTTTCGCCTCGGTGGTATGGTCAAAGCCAATAGCGTCAAACATAACGCGCAAGGCTTAAAAGTGACGTTTACGGTAACCGATACCATCGAGGATATTAATGTCGCCTACGAAGGTATCCTGCCAGATCTGTTTCGTGAAGGACAAGGCGTTGTAGTACAAGGTAAATTGAACAATGCGGGGCTGTTCAACGCCGCGCAAGTTCTCGCTAAACACGATGAAAACTATATGCCTCCCGAGGCAAAAGCGGCAATGGATGCGGCTAAAACCCTCAAACAACCCTGAATCAATGCTGTTAGTTTCTTAATCATCAAATATTTTATTCACACATTGAAGTAGTTCATTACCCGTAAATGGCTTTTTAAGAATATTTTTATGCAAACAATCATTGGTTACTGTTTTACCATGATTTTCTGAAAGTCCACTACTGAGCTGAATTTTCATATCCGGAAATTTACACCTTATTAAATATGCAAGCTCAAATCCATCCATGTCGGGCATAATGACATCACTTAGTACCAAATCGAATTTCTCTTTATCAAGCATTTCCAGCGCCTGCTTACCACTTGATACACAAACTATATTATAACCATACGGTACAAGCATTTTCTTAATCAAACTTAAAACAACTCTCTCATCATCAACCACGAGAATACTTTCTGAACCACTATGAATGTCGGCAGATCCTGATTGCATATCTTTTATCAGTGAATCTTGTTTCGATAAATTTCGTGGAATATAGATTGAAAATGAAGAACCACAACCGAGTTCGGAATATGCCCTTATGGTACCACCTGAATTTTCAACAAAAGAGTATACCTGACTCAAACCTAGCCCAGTCCCTTTATCCTCTTTTGTGGTAAAAAAGGGTTCAAAGATATGTGTTCTAATATCCTCGCTCATTCCAATACCCGTATCCGTTACACTTATTTTTACATAATCACCCTGGTCAATATTTAAGATCTGTGAATCAAGAGAACCAATCTGTGTGTTGGCCGTTTCAAACTTCAACACCCCACCTTCTGGCATCGCATGCATTGCGTTAATGCTCATATTTAAAATGGCATCCTCCAGACATCCCTTGTTGATAAAAACCAACCACAGCTCATCTTCACATTTTATTTCTAAATGAATATGTGCAGTCAGCATTTTCTCCAGCATTTTGGAGTCATCCTGTAAAACATCATTAATATTAACGAGTTCTTTTTTCTCTGCATGACCACGCGAGAAGGATAATAATTTCTGAGTTAGATTCTTACTACGTTGCCCTGCGGATATTATTTCCTTTGCATAATCTACAACGACAGGATTATCGGGAAAACGTTTCACCAGCAAACCGGCATAGCCAAGCATAATACCCAGCATGTTATTATAGTCATGAGAAATTCCACCCGTCAGCTTACCTAGGGCTTCCATCTTCATGCTTTGCCTGAGTTGTTCTTCCTGTTTTTTCTGAAGTGTAATATCAAGACAGGAACCAATAAACCACCTTTCACCTTCTACTTTAGTGGAATACTCGATGACAGATAGTCGCATCGGAAACTCTTCACCATTTTTTCGCAATGCGGTGACATCACGACCAATGCCGATAATGTTTGCTTCTGCAGTTGAAGTATAATGATGGAGATATTCATTATGATGCTGATGATCAGGTGAAGGCATCAAACTATTAACATTCTGACCAATAATGTCGCTGCGCTTATAACCAAACATAGTTTCAGCACTTTTATTAAAACTTAAGATGATACCTTTATCATTAATCGTAATAACACCATCAACCATCCCATCCAAAATAGCAGAAACATCATTATCATCCAGTGACGACATAGCACTAATCTACCTTTTCAAAGTGGATATTCTAAATAACCTAATAACTTAAATAATCCTTTCTGTAACGACCAACAAAGCCACACACTTCCCCGTATAAAAAGTATGACATAAACTTAATACGTTTATAATTAAACCCTGCAAAAGTGTGGAATTTCAATGATATTCTTTCATGCTAGAGCAATAAGGTGAATATATCACTCCATGTTAATGGCATGTTTCGCTGTTATTTAGGCTTTAATTTCATATCATTAATGTGAGGTTAAATGAAGCATTTAAACAACAACTTAATGACTTACAATATAAAGCATTATGTAATCCTTTTCCTACAAAACTATAGGTATGACATGGATAGCCAAATGGAAATATCAGGCGTATTATTTGTAGGTGAATTAGGGAAATATGGTGCAATAGACCTGCAGAATAGCAAATTCAACAATGCTATTCGAGGAGAGATACGATGAATACCTTCAGCAAACAATTTTTCATTAGTATATTAAGTGCCAGCTTAATACTGACCAGTTCTTTATCCTTCGCCAAACAAACTGAAATCGGTATTGGTGCTATCGCGGCAGATACAAACATCGTTGGTAAAGGTGAATTTGCTGTTAACGATACAATTGATGAAGGCGATTCATTAAAAACCGGTAAAAAAGGCAACACCACGGTTCTATTCAATGACGAAAGCATGCTCACTCTCGGGCCCAATGCGCATGCCAGTATAGAAGTATATCAGGAAGCCAAAGACGGTAAGCCTGGTCGTAGCATCATACGTGTACACAAGGGTCAGTTTCGCTTCTTCCCCGGAGGAATACTCGAAAATGGCGGGGCTCAATTTGTTGCTGTTGGTAACAAACTCTTAGGTAAATCAAATATTCCCCAAACAAAAGCATCCGCCAACAACCGTCAGCGTGGCGAAGGTCAAAACAATCGCGATAATACTAATAATAAAAAGCATTCAACAGAAAATACAACTGAAGCAAACGCGGAAGACACACCAGATAAAAATAAACTAGATGAAAATCTCACTCCTGAACAGGAAGGTGATAAAGGTGGTCACAAACTAGGCATACAACTCGCAGAGACCACTGAGGGCAACCAAAGCACCGGTGATGATGGTGGCGTTAACGGCACCATAAATGGTCCACCAACAGACAAAGGTCCACTCGCTCGAAATAACTTCGGTGGTACTACCGCCGCAAATCCTGATGTATCAGGCTCTGGTGGTGATGCTGATGAACCAAGTAGTACAGGAGGTGGCTTTGCCGGAGAAGTCGCCGAGGGGGGGGAATTACTCGCCGCCGCACCTGAAGATACAACACCTGCATCAGACGATGGCCCAGCTGGAAGACCTGCGGCAGCCGATGCTCCTGCAAGCGCTGATGTCGCTTCAAGCGACAGTTCAGATGATGGTGACAGCAGTGATTCTGGTTCAGGTTCATCCTCAACAGAAACAACTGACTCCGGCAGCACAACAGTTGCTGCTGACACAAGCGATTCTGGAGCAGGAAGCGCTACGCCCGCAGCAGAAGCATTTGTTGATGTGGCCCTCGGCAGTGGTGGTGCTGCTCCAACAGGTGGTAGCAGCGGAGGTAATCAGGATTGTGCCGAACCTCCCTGTGGTGGCAGTGGTTTTGGTGGCCTCGGTGGTTTTGGTGGCAATGATGGCGGTGATGACCGCGGACCGGGCGGACTGCCTGGAGGTTTCACTGGTGGTGGTCGAGATCCTGGTGGCTTAATCGGTGGGCTTGGAGGACGTGATGGTTCGAGTGGATTCCCTCGCGGCGGAACAGACGGTATCGGTGGCTTTATCGACAATGGTATCAGTGGCAACGTTGCTGGTGGTGTAGGTAGTTTTCGCGGTAGCGTTGATGTATTTGGTTCTGCCGGCGGACAACTTGACTTCGTGGGCAGCATGACTTCAGACAAAGATATTGGTCTGCAGATTGGTGATCAAGCGAGTCTAGCTGGTACGGTAGGTATTTCTACCGGCTTTACTGATAAAGGTGCTCTACCCGTCACAGGCGCAATTCTAACTGGAGGTGGCTTACCTGATGCAGGGTTACGCAAAGCATTACCTACTGATGGCATAGAGCCAACGTTTACTCCGCAGCCTACGTTTACTCAGCTGCCAACGTTTACCCAGCAACCAGCGTTTACCCAGCAACCAACGTTTACCCAGCAAC
>CAZIWG010000044.1:0-20844 GCA_964542925.1 uncultured Granulosicoccaceae bacterium
TGATTGATAGCCTGAATGAATTAGTTTCTCAAGTGCAACAGTCAGGTATACAAGTGACCAGCACAACGGCTGAAATAGCTGCCACAGCTAGAGAACAAGAAGCTACTGTAACCGAACAAGCAGCAACCACCAATCAAATTATGGCAACGGCTACGCAAATATCGGCAACCAGCCGTGAACTCGCCTCCACCATGGATGAAGTCGCAGAGGTAGCAGACAAAACCACGCTCTCTGCCAACGATGGTCAGGAAGCCTTAGCCAACATGGAAAACACCATGATGCAAATGAACAATGCCACTGCATCTATAACCTCTAAGCTTGCTGTACTCAGTGAAAAAGCCGCGAACATTAATACCGTTGTCACCACCATTACGAAAGTCGCCGATCAAACCAACTTGTTGTCACTCAATGCTGCCATTGAAGCAGAAAAAGCCGGTGAGTACGGCTTGGGTTTTGCGGTTGTTGCCACAGAAATACGCCGCCTCGCGGATCAAACGGCAGTTGCCACATGGGACATAGAACAAATGGTCAAGGAAATGCAATCTGCTGTCTCAGCCGGTGTCATGGGCATGGATAAATTTTCTGAGGAAGTCACGCGTGGTGTCGATGAAGTGCGTCAAATTGGCGGGCAGTTGGCACAGATCATTGAAGAAGTGCAAACCCTCACGCCACGTTTTGATGCGGTGAATGAAGGCATGCAATCACAATCTCACGGCGCACAACAAATATCTGTTGGCATGGTGCAGCTTAATGAAGCGACGCAACAAACTGTTGAGTCTTTAAGGCAATCGAGTGGGTCAATTGAATTACTGAAACAAGCCGCTCATCAATTACAAAATGGTGTATCTCAATTCAGGGTTAAGAAATAAGGAATATCATGCGTCTAATAAAAACATCTCTAAATCTATCTACCAAGAAAAAAATGTATGCGGGGTTTGCGACTGTGCTTGGCATTATGAGTATCGTAGTCGTAGTCGTGCTTATCAATTTATTACAAGCACAAAGTCAAATACGCACTATGACAAATGATATTCAACCTGCCACGATTATATCTCTGAAATTATCAACCGATTTACAGAAAGCAATTACTAACCTTGGGTTCTACATGCTAAGTAAAGCCAAAGATAGAAAAAAAGCGTATCTGGAACAAATAGAAATTGCTGAAACATCAATCATTAGCTTGTCTAAAAATAAACAAATAATGAAAAACAGCGCATCCTATGATGCCATCAGTTCTATTCAGGATAGCGTAAAAGAATTAAAAGAGTCACAAGAGAATCTGTTTGATATCACAGAAAATTTTATGAAAAATTATCCGGCATCCTCATATTCGTCGGAAAATATCAATCCTATCAGTCAAACTATATTAGCCAGCCTTCAGCTTGCAGTTGAATCTGAAATAGATGAGCACGGAGATAAACCCAGAATTGAAATACTCACATCAATTCAAGACATGCGCTACACATGGTCACGAATAATGAGTGAACTCCGCGCCTTTCTTGGTTTTCATTCAAAATACAATCTTGAAGTCATTGCGGATAATTTAGAATTATTTAATCGACTATTATCTAGTTTGCAAAACCAATATGCCGATGATTTAACATTTGAACAAGAAGAAGTGCTTGCCGATTTTGATAAGTTACTTGGTGAGTTCGACATACACCTTAGGGAAGTTAGCAAGATTCATCTTAGTGAAATATGGCGTCAAGATGCATGGTTAATTAAAACTGAGGTTGGTGATATCGTGAATACAATTAACACCAACCTGGATATCTTGGTTAAAGAAACAAGAAATCAAAGTTTAGAATATGCAAATAAACTGACATCAAATACTCGCAATACGATATTTGTCGCTGTCACACTGCTACTTATTGCCATTGCTGCCGTTGTTGCCTTAGTTTGGCTTTTAACAACACAAATAATTAAACCCATGACGAAAGCCGTTGATAATAGTCTTGTTAAAATCAATGATGTAATGACAATGATGTCAACTGATAGAAATACAAATGTTGAATTCGAATCTTCAGACGACGAAATTGATAACGTTGAAAAAACCCTCTCTGTCATGACTGACACATTGGCAGAAATAGCTGAAAATCAAATCGCTTGCACCAGCGCATTAAAACTAAAAATAAAACGTATTAGTGATGTCGTATCACAAGCTTCCAATGGTGATCTAACGGGGCAATTAGAAAATTTTGATGGCGAAGAGGATATCGATACTTTAGCCACAGGCATTCAATCAATGATTGAAGGTCTTAATGTACTCGTTTCACAAGTTCAACAATCGGGGATACAGGTCACAAGTTCAACCACTGAAATTGCCGCAACTGCGAGAGAACAAGAGGCGACAGTGACTGAACAAGCGGCAGCCACAAACCAGATCATGGCGACCGCGACACAAATTTCAGCTACCAGCCGCGAACTTGCCTCCACCATGCATGAGGTCGCCGATGTAGCAGATAAAACCACGATCTCTGCCAACGATGGTCAAGAAGCCTTAGCAAACATGGAAAATACCATGATGCAAATGAACAATGCCACGGCATCCATTACCTCAAAACTAGCCGTGCTAAGTGAAAAAGCCGCGAACATTAATACCGTTGTTACTACCATTACGAAAGTCGCCGATCAAACCAACCTGCTTTCACTCAATGCGGCCATTGAAGCGGAAAAGGCCGGTGAGTACGGTTTAGGTTTTGCAGTTGTTGCCACCGAAATTCGCCGTCTTGCTGATCAAACAGCGGTTGCTACGTGGGATATTGAACAAATGGTTAAGGAAATGCAATCTGCAGTCTCAGCAGGTGTAATGGGTATGGATAAATTTTCTGAAGAAGTCACACGTGGTGTCGATGAAGTGCGTCAAATTGGCGGGCAACTCGCACATATTATTGAAGAAGTACAAACCCTCACTCCACGTTTTGATTCTGTAAATGAAGGTATGCAATCGCAATCACATGGCGCACAACAAATTTCAGATGGCATGGTTCAGCTTAATGAAGCGACACAACAAACAGTTGAGTCACTACGGCAGTCAAGTATCTCAATTAATACCTTAAAAGATGCTGCAAATAAGTTACAAAGTGGCGTATCACAGTTCAGGGTACAACGAGGCTAATCATGCTGCTACTCGGTTTTAATATTAGAGATGATCAATATGTGATTGATACACATCACATCATTGAAGTCACAACATTAGTACGTTTAAAGAGTCTACCGGGAACAGTTAGTGGGGTCGCGGGGCTGCTCAATTACCATGGAACCTCCGTACCCGTTATCGATATTAGTGAACTATGCGGTAAACCTGTCCATCAAACCAGTCTTACTACACGTATCATTATTGTAAATTATTTAAACAATCATATTATTGGTATTAAAGCAGAAAACGTAACAGAAACAATCAGAATATCTGACAATGCGTTTAAAGAATCAGGTATTAAAATAAATAAAAATAACTTTCTCGGTGATGTTGCTGAAATAGACAATAAGTTTATACAACTAATCAATATAGAACAATTATTAACGGATGAACTTCGTAGCTGCTTATTCCCAGATAAAAGTAAAGCAGTAGGCTAACCAAGATGTCACGTGATTTAATTGCTCAACGTTTAAAAGAAGCTATGGGGCTACATGCCCCAACGGTTGGCATGATGACTGTATCAAGTGCGATTAATCGTCGCATGCGCGAGTGTGAGATAGATAATGACAAACAGTATCTCTCACTAATCATTTCAAGCCCTGAAGAAATGAAAGAGCTTATCGAAACAGTGTTAATCCCAGAAACATGGTTCTTCCGAGAAAATCAACCCTATGAATATGTTCTAGAGTATTTTAAAGATCAAAATAGCAGAGTAAATATACTTAGCATTCCATGTTCAACCGGTGAAGAACCTTATTCAATTGCCATGATGTTGATGGACAATAATATAAATGTCGATGCATTCAATATTGACGCCGTTGATATTGGTGAAAACAACATTGCAAAAGCCAAGAAAGGAGTTTACAGGAAAAACTCATTCAGGGCAGATGACCTTAGCTTTATGAGCAAATATTTTCACGAGAAGGATAATTTATTTAATCTAGCGGGATTTGTTAAAAACAAAGTCAATTTCCACTGCAACAATGTACTTAGTGATTCATTTGATCTGGGTGAAAGCTACTATGATATTATTTTTTGTAGAAACTTACTTATATATTTTGACGCTGAAACACAGTTAAAAATGTTTTCAACCATCAATAAAATGCTAAAGCCCAACGGATTATTAATTCTCGGTCATGCTGAAACAATTCAACACTCAGAAGATATATTTGTCCCGGCT
This sequence comes from uncultured Granulosicoccaceae bacterium, assembly GCA_964542925.1. Lineage (GTDB taxonomy): Bacteria > Pseudomonadota > Gammaproteobacteria > AKS1 > AKS1 > Sulfuriflexus. The sequence continues at coordinate 4,320 of CAZIWG010000044.1, forward strand.
ATTAATTCAAGATCATACGTGTATGTTAAAAACACCAATCTTGAAAAATCACTACCGCATCTGCAGAAAATCAGAAGAAATAATTTATCGCAGTCTTCCTCAACAACCAAATCTAAGAGAATGTTAATACGACCTTTCTCAGAAACAAGAAAACAAGAAAACAATAACACCAAAGAAAAACCTACCCCAGACACTATTAACACAGAAAGTCTCGAGGCGGCTTTCAATCTTGCAGATGAAGGCAAACTTGAGGATGCTCTAAAGATATGTAATACATTCATAAATAATCATACTGATAGTTCAAAAGCGTACTACCTTACAGGTGTTATCTACGACACCAAAGGTGATGTTGATAAAGCTGACGAATCTTTACACAAGGCGATATATCTCGACCCTAAAAATATCGAGGCACTGATCCACCTTTCACTCATTGCAGAACAACGTGGCAACCATGAAGAAGCAATACGCTTCAGGCAACGCGCACAACGCGTTCAAGAAAGACACTCAGCATGATCATTAACTCAATCAATATTGATGACTGTTGGAATACCATTGGCGTATGGCGACGTGGGGACAAAAAATGTGAAAAACTTAATGACGTTGTACATTGCTATAACTGCGACGTGTATTCAAATGCAGGTCGATCTTTATTAAATAGAACAACACCTGAAGGTTATGATGATGAATGGGCTGACGTTCTAGCCGCTGAAAAAACAATTAAAACCAAAAATACAATATCAGCAGTCGTATTTAGACTTGGTGCTGAATGGCTGTCTCTTCCTGTCAATATGATTAATGAAATAACCCTATTAAGATCTATTTACGATATCCCTCACAACCAAAATAAGAAAATACGCGGTATGGTGAATATACGCGGTGAACTTATTATTTGTATGTCACTCGGGTACTTACTTGGCATTGAAAAACCCGAAGATGATTTAATTAATGAAGAACGACCAATAAATCGACTTATCATGATAAGAGAAAGAAATGGTTATATCGTATTTCCAGTTAGTGAAATTGATGGAATCATTCATTATGACCCTGAAAAACTTTCTTCAGCACCAGATACTGTTAGAAATTCTAAATTAAATTTTATACAAGGTATAGCCACTCTTAATAGTAAAACAATAGGCTGCATTGAGCACACTACCCTGCTCGATAATATTGCGAGCACATTAAAATGAATGGTTCAGTATACAACCCGGCAACTGACCCCGCCATGATGGAGCTTTTTAAACAAGAAGCTGAGTCTCATACAAAGTCACTCACTTCTGGTCTGCTTGCCTTTGAGAAATCCAACAACAATACAGAAGTATCTGAACAGCTTATGCGTTCCGCTCACTCTATTAAAGGTGCGGCAAGAATGGTCGGGATCGATATTGTCGTCAGTATTGCGCACGTAATGGAAGATTGTTTTGTAGCAGCACAAAATAATGACATAAGCTTATCAGCATCCTGTATAGATGTGCTTTTAAAAGGCGTTGATACCATAAGCGATATCGCTGAAGGAAAATCTAAACATTCATCTAAAAATGACATCACTACTCTTATTGCTAACTTAGAAGACATCAAATCCGGAAAAATCACTGTCACTAAGAAAACAAATGCGGCTGAGAGTGATGATAAATCCACTAACAAAGACCCTATGTTAGATTTATTCCAATCAGATGCGAAAAACATTATTACAAATATCAACAATGTTCTTAGTTCATGTAAAAACACAACGGCAAGCAGTGATGATTTAAAGTCTCTAAAAAGCAACCTTCATACAATGAGTGGTAGCGCCAAATTATGCGGTGCTAGTAATATACATAATTTATGCCAAGCGATAGAAAAGAGAATTGATCTGGAATCTAATGCAGGAAACCATGTTGATCTTTCTTCTGGCGCATCCATCGCAACAGCAATTAATGCAATAGATATTGCGATCAGTTCATCTGTAAGAGATGAAAATACTATTCATTTTAATGAGATAGTCACATTATTAAACACCCTTGACAAAAAACCAACACCAGAGCCAGAATCAAAAATTGTAGCTGCAACTTCTACAAGTGACAAAACATCTGACTATTCTATAAAAATTAGCACAAAACGTCTAAATAGGCTGGTGGGTCTTGCTGGTGAAAGTGTTGTTGAATCACGATGGGTTCGTGCGCATGCGGATTCTATGCTGGTATATAAACGTCGCCAATCAGAAATAATCAATGCTTTAGATAATTTACGTAATTACCTTGACGAATCTCAAGCCGCTGAACATATTATTGAACTATTTGGTGATATTCAAAAACGCGCTAACGATGCCAGATCTTACCTAGGTGAACGTTTAAGTGAACTTGATGAATATGATCGTCGTGTTACGGGTTTATCTGAAAGGCTTAACCATGAAGTCTTACAAACACGAATGCGCCCTTTCTCTGACTGTACACATGGTTTTGAGAGAATGGTTCGAGATTTAGCACGATCACTTGATAAAAGTATTGAATTAAAAATTATTGGCAAAAATACACAAGTTGATCGTGAGATATTATCTCGCATCGAGGCGCCACTCAATCACATCATCAGGAATGCAATCGATCATGGCATTGAATCAAAACAAGAACGTTTACAAACAGGAAAACCAAAACAGGCAACCATAAAAATAGAGGCATCCCATAATATGGGTATGCTCTCTATCGCAATCTCTGATGATGGTCACGGTGTCGATATGAATGTATTACGTAAACGTATCATCGAACGACAATTATCAAATGCTGAAATGGTTGAGCACCTCAGTGATGCGGAACTACTCGATTTTCTTTATCTACCAGGATTCAGTACACGTAGTGATGTAACTGAAATATCAGGTCGTGGTGTAGGCTTAGACGTTGTTCACAGTACTATTCAAGAAATGCGTGGACAAATCAGAACATCCTCCACCTACGGGAAAGGAATACGCATACAACTTCTATTACCACTTACACTTTCAGTAATCCGAAGCCTGTTAGTCAATATTGGGGGGCAAGCCTATGCTTTCCCACTAGCTCGAATAGAGTCTATTCACACATTAAAACGTGACCAGCTTAAAACAATGGAAGGGAAACAATATTTCACTATCAATGAAAAGCATATTGGTTTAATTGACTCTGCGCAAGTTTTAGAGGTTAAAGATGTGCCCAATAATAGTGATGAAATACCAGTCATTATTCTTGGTGATCGGAACAATAGCTACGGTGTAGCAGTTGAGAAATTTATTGGTGAACGAGATATTGCCGTTCACCTTCTTGATCCGAGGTTAGGAAAAATCAAAGATATCAGTGCAGCTACTTTACTTGAGAATGGCGAACCTGCATTGATTGTTGATATTGAAGATATGATCCGTTCCATTGAAATATTAATCTCTGGTGAAAGACTTTCTAAGGTAGGTAACCACATTGCTAATGTCGAGACGAATTCTATCAAACGTATTCTGGTTGTCGATGACTCTATTACCGTTCGCGAGGTAGAGAAAAAATTACTCACTTCACGAGGCTATCACGTGGATGTCGCCGTTGATGGCATGGATGGCTGGAATACAGTTCACAACACTCATTACGATCTTATTATTAGTGACATCGACATGCCTCGAATGAATGGTATTGAATTTGTCACTATGCTTAAAGCTGATTCAGAATATAGAAAAATACCCGTCATGATCGTTTCTTACAAAGATAGACAAGAAGATAGAGAGGCCGGTCTTAACGCTGGCGCAGACTACTACCTCACCAAGGGAAGTTTCCATGACGAAAGTTTAATCGATGCAGTAATTGATCTTATTGGCGAGGCAGAATAATGCGTATAGCTATTGCCAACGATAATGATGCGAACCTTATAATACTCAAACACATTATTGAGAAACTCACTAAGCATGACATTGCCTGGACTGCTGTTGATGGTTCGGATGCAATCGAAAAGTGCAAACAAGACACACCTGACATCATCTTAATGGACATGATTATGCCCGGCATCAATGGTGTTGAAGCCTGCGGCATCATTATGAAGGAAACACCCTGCGCCATACTTATTGTCACTGCATCTGTAACAGGAAATGCGGCAATGGTATTTGAAGCCATGAGTTTTGGCGCACTTGATGTTGTGCAAACTCCTTTTTCAGGCATAAAAGATAGTAAGAAAGATATTGAAAATTTTCTTAGAAAAATCAACATTGCCAAAAGTCTTGTTAAGAGTAATTCAGAAAAAAATGACAAACAAGCCCCCCCTCCTGTCGTAACATCAAAAGGTAAAAATGGCGCCATTGTTGTACTTGGTTCATCAACCGGCGGGCCTGGTGTATTAGCGACTATCCTAAAAAAATTACCCGCAGACTTTCCTGTCCCTGTCATCATTGTCCAACACGTAGATAGTTCATTTACAAAAAGTTTTGCCTCGTGGTTAAATAAACAGTCTTCGCTTGAGGTAAGACTTGCATGCGGTGGTGAAAAACCACAAGCAGGCACCGTACTTATTGCTGGTGAAAGCAACCATCTTATTATGCAAAAAGGTCAAAAACTCGCCTACAGTGAAGAATTAAAAGAACTCATTTACAAACCCTCGGTTGATGTATTCTTTGACAGTGTAGTGAGACATTGGAAAGGCGCTATCGTTGCGGCATTACTCACTGGCATGGGAAAAGATGGGGCTCAAGGGCTTGCGAGTATTCATAAAAAAGGCGGTCATACTATTACTCAAAATAAAGCGACATGTGCTGTTTATGGCATGCCAAAAGCAGCCGATGATCTAGGTGCATCAACGCAATCATTGCCACCTGAAGAAATTGCTGATTCAATCATTAGCATTATATATGGGCAATAACATGAATAATATAAATACTGAAAATCCAAATCGCGCACTAAGCAAATGTATTGTGTTACTTGTTGATGACCAACCCATTATAGCCGAAGGCATAAGACGAATGTTAGCGGATGAAAACGATATTATTTTTCACTACTGCGAAGATCCCAGTGAAGCCATTAAAATGGCATCAGATATTGAGGCAACCGTCATTCTTCAGGATCTGGTTATGCCCGATATTGATGGCATGACACTGGTACGTTTTTTCCGTGCTAACATGGAGACACGTAATATTCCTATTATTGTTCTCTCATCTAAAGAAGACCCTCAGACTAAAAGTGATGCCTTCAGCAACGGTGCGAATGATTACTTGGTAAAACTCCCTGATCAAATTGAATTATTAGCGCGAGTTCGCGCCCATTCAAGAAGTTATATTCACCAACTTGAGCGTGATGCTGCATTTCAAGCCTTACGAGAAATGCAAAGACAATTAGAGGAATCAAACAGAAAACTTAAGGCATTATCATCATTAGATGGGCTAACAGGTATTGCAAACCGCCGACAGTTTGATGAAACACTGGATAAAGAATGGCGCCGAGCATCACGTAATAAACTACCGATCTCACTCATTATGATGGATATCGATTTCTTTAAACCCTTTAATGATAATTATGGGCATCAAGCAGGCGACGAGTGCCTCATTCGCGTCGCCAAAGCCTTGCAAGAAACGATCGTTCGTCCTACCGACTTAATTGCCCGATATGGTGGCGAAGAATTCACAGCCATTTTACCCGACACCAACGCAGAAGGTGCAGCAATCGTCGCAGAAAAACTACGCGCTGCTGTGGAATCACTGAATATTACACATGAGCACTCAGAAGCGAACTGTCATGTCACTATTAGTCTAGGAATTGCCGATCAAACAGGGCTTGCTGACCTTGAGGCACTTATACATAAAGCTGACGAATGCCTCTATACAGCCAAAGAATCTGGTCGAAACTGCTACAAAATTGCTGATTAAAAGCGCCAAGCAGGTTATGATTATGTCATTATGACATTTGTAGTGACCGAATCTTGCATTAAATGTAAATACACAGACTGTGTCGAAGTCTGCCCCGTGGACTGTTTCCATGAAGGGCCTAACTTCCTCGTCATTGATCCCGAAGAATGCATCGACTGCGCATTATGTGAACCAGAATGTCCCGTCACGGCAATTTACGAAGAAGATGACCTGCCCGACTCACAAAAACAGTTTATTGCCTTAAATGAAGAACTCGCTCAAAAATGGCCTGTAATTGACAGCATGAAACCTGCACCTGATGATGCCGATGAGTGGAAAGATATCACTGACAAGCTAAAATATCTCAAACGTTGAGCGCTAGCACCGAGCATCCATCAGCGCATATATGGTTATTACCATATCAGAGCGATCCTGTTGATTTCCTCTGCACGCAGTTACTTCAACAATTCAAAACGCAATTACCCAATCTAACTCACGTTACCATTCTTATGCCGACACCGCATGCGGCACAAAGATTGCGTCAATGTTTAAGTGATCAAGCGAATAAAATCGGCTTTCCTGCCCTGCTCGGGCCAAACATACAGAACCTCTCGCAATGTATTGAAGATACGTCTGTTAACCATAAACGTACCACCATCCCCAAAGCCACCCGTGAGCTCATGTTGGTTGAGGCATTACGTGAATATCCACACTTATACGGGAAAAGTAGCCCCTGGTTATTAGCCGAAGATTTACTGCAATTATTTGACGAATTATCGCAACAACAAATACCGCTGCCCGATACACTGGAACAATTCAGTGCCGAACTAAAAAAAGCCTACTCTGTCCCCGAGTCGGCATCCGCTGATATTGAAATCCAGCTCAGCCAAGAAGCAACATTAGTTCACACACTATGGCAAGCATGGCAACAACAACTTGCTGACGAAAATAGCATCGATCAAAGTACGCTTTATATCGAAAAGCTGGCAAATTTCACGCCCATTAATAATGAACAACACATCTTCTTACTCGGTTACACGCATTTTATCCCCGCTGAACAGCAATGGTTTACGAAACTCGCCAAACGTGGACAGGCAACCTTAATTACTCAAGGTGTTACATCTGAGCATCATGATGAACTAACAATAAAAACGATATTACCTGATAGCCCAAATGGCTACGATGTAGTGATTGATGATATTTATATGCAACATAGCGTCAACATCGCAACACGCGCCAACAACATGGCAAAACAATATGTCACCAGTCCTTTACAAGAACGGATCTCAATTCTTGCCGCAAGTAATGCCGAGCAAGAAGCCTTAGGTATTGAATTACAAGTACGGCAATGGTTGCACGAAGGCAAACAAAACATTGCTATTGTGACACAGGATCGCCGTTTAGCCCGACGACTTCGCGCACTATTAGAAAGAACCCATATCACACTCCGTGATTATTCTGGTTGGGCGCTATCGACCACCCGTGCAGCGGCAACATTAGAAAGATGGCTAGAATGTATAGAGCAAGATTTCAATCATTTGCCATTACTCGATTTACTCAAGTCTTCCTTCGTTTTTAACTCAATTAAAAAAGAATCTTTTTTGTATAATGTCTATCGGTTTGAACAAGACATTGTCTTGCACGAAAATATCGCCAGTGGTTTATACCGTTATCAACGGCAAATTGAACGACGCACCAAGCGCATTGATGAAACATGGACTAAAGCCGTTGCCAATGATCTACAACAACTACTCAAACAGTTTGAAACCGCCGCCAAACCACTACAAACCTTACAACGTGGCAAGCATCACCCTGCTAAATTTATCGATGCGCTTTTGTCCAGCATGGTCCCTCTTGAGTTACTAGCCGGTCTTAGCGAAGATGAAGCCGGTCAACGTATCATTGATGAAATCAATATCATGCGCTTATCACTAGAGGGAAGGCAATTCAGTATCAGCTGGTCAGAATTCCGTAGCTGGTTAGGTCGCACACTGGAACGCTATAATTTTGCCCCAACCACAGCCCCCTCATCAGTACATTTGTTAGATTTAAATAGCAGCTTATTAAGTCACTATGATGCACTTATTATCGCCGCCGCCGATGCGGAGCATTTACCCGGACGACCTGCCGTTGCCGCCTTTTTTAATAATGCAGTGCGATACTCATTACAATTACAAACATCTGAACAATATGCTGCCAGTATGTACTACCATTATCGCTGCCTTTTGCATTCCGCCCCGACAATTCTCATTAGCTACACAGCGGATATTGATGGCAATGCCAACCTTGCTAGTCCGTGGTTAGCCTGCTTACAACATTATCAACATATTGCTTGGGGGCAATCGCTCGATGCCCAGCAACTTCAGCAATGGTTATTGCAATACAATGGTTATAGTCATGCTGATAATAACCAAACGGTCGAACTTACTCATGAACACCCTGCTGTTGTTTGTGATGAAGACCTACTACCCCTAAAACTCTCTGCAAGTGGTTACCAAAAACTCATCGATTGTCCTTACCAATATTTTGCATCTTACTGCTTAGGCTTAAAAGCGACCGATGAAATAAAATTAGTACTTGAGAAAAGTGATTATGGCCATCGAATACATCGTTGTTTACAAGCATTTCATACCGATAAAGAAGATTTACCCGGTCCTTTTACAGAGGAAATCACTGCCAGTAATCGTAAGCAAGCCATTCAATGCCTCGAACAAATATCAGAAACCCTTTTTTCTCGTGACTTAGAAGATAATTTCCAACACCGTGGCTGGCTGCAAACATGGCGACGACTGATCCCTTTATATATTACCTGGCAAATGAAACGTCAGCTTAATTGGCACGTTATCGAGACCGAAAAAGAAATTAATGACAAACAATTATCACACTTACAACTCAATGGTGTCATTGACCGTGTTGATAATGGCGATGATGGACTCGGCATCATTGATTACAAAACCGGCGCCATCGCCTCAAAAAAAGATATTTACAATGGCGAAGCGGTTCAACTCCCCTTCTACGTATTATTACTCGATTCAACTATTCAACAAGCTGAATATCTCAAACTCAGTGACGGGAAAGTAACAACATCGGGACAAATAGAAGGTGATGAACTGCTTGCCTTAGCACAAGCGCAATCAGAACGAATCAACACGCTCTTTAGTCAATTAAGAAAGGGTGAAGCGCTGCCCGCATGGGGTGATTCAAAAAGTTGTAGTTACTGTGATATAGCTGGACTTTGTCGCCGTGGGGCATGGCAAACAGATCCCGAGGTAGTGCAATGACAACCCTACAACAACAAGCCTGCCACCCACAAAGCAACACCAGCGTGCATGCCTCAGCGGGTAGTGGTAAAACCTGGTTACTGATTTCACGCTTATTACATTTATTACTCAGTGGCGTAAAGCCGGATGCGATTCTTGCTATTACCTTCACTCGCAAAGCGGCGGCTGAAATGCAGCAACGTTTATTAGAACGCTTGCGTGACATCAGCATTATGCAAGACAAGGATTTAATCCATGCGCTAAATGAAATTGGCATGCAAACAGATGATGGAGCATTAGAACAAGCCAGAGATCTCTATGAAACACTCCTAAAGACACCTCGTCAGGTTAATATCACTACCTTCCACGCTTTTTCACAACAGATATTACGGCGTTTCTCTCTCGAAGCGGATATTCCTGCCGGCTTTGAGTTGCTTGATAAAACCGGCTTGTTAGAAATTGAAGCGTGGGATGCATTGTTTGCCGATGTCACTAATAATCCTGATAGTGAATTAGCAAAAAATCTAGCATTATTATTTGACCGTTGTAATGGTATTGCCTCAACTAAAACAGCACTTACTAGCTTCTTATTACACCGCAGTGATTGGTGGGCAATGGCACAACAGGGGCAGGATAATATTACTAGCGCAGCTAACGCGCTACAACGTCAACTTGACATCGATCCTGATAATAAACCGGATATCAGTGCGTGGTTCTCTGAATTGCATGATGATCTCATTGAGTTTTCTGAACTTATCGCTGTTCATGACACGCCTACAAATATAAAACACCGAGATACTATTCTCACTATTATTCCTAATGATGATTTCAGCTATTCTTCTTTCTTAAATATAAGAAAAATTTTCATTGTTGACAAAGGAACCCCAAGAAAACTTATCAGTAATCCGCTGGTAAAAAAACTGGGTGACGTTAAAACAGAAAGGTTTAAAGCACTATGCGAAACGATTATTTCATCCTGTGACCTTCTACAAGATATGATAGCCCGTCACAGTACCTATGAAATGAACACCGCATGGTACCAAGCAGGACAAGCCTACCTCGATCACTTTCAACGCATAAAACAACAACAGCGTTTATTAGATTTCACCGATCTGGAATGGCAAGCCTGTCAATTGCTCAACGCATCAGATCATGCACACTGGATTCAATATAAATTAGATCAACGTCTTGACCATATGCTTGTTGATGAATTTCAAGACACCAACCCAACCCAATGGCGATTATTATTACCTTTGCTAGAAGAACTGGCAGCAGGCGATTCAGAACGAAGTCGTTCGGTGTTTCTAGTTGGTGATGCGAAGCAATCCATTTATCGTTTTCGCCGTGCTGATGCACAATTATTTAGCTATGCTCGTGATTGGCTATTTGAACGACTCGATGCAACAACCACACCACTCAATACCTCATGGCGCTCTGCCTCCGCCATTATTGATTTTGTGAATCTTATTTTCACTGGCACTGAACTCGAAAAACAGATTGGTGATTTTGAGCAACATAGCACACACCATGAAGAACTCTATGGTGAAGTGCATGTGTTACCGCTGGTTACACTGCAAGAAGAAGATAACAGTGATGAAGATGAGTCACTAACACTGCGTAATCCATTATTAGAGGCACGCAAAGAAAAACCCAATACCCGTGATGAAGAAGCCATTGTTGTAGCAGAAACGATTCATACTTTAATTGCATCCAAGACTGTGATTACTGAAAATAAGCAACATCGCCCTGCTCATTACGGCGACATCATGATTTTAATACGCAGTCGTACGCATCTGGCTCGCTATGAACTGGCACTACAAAAACTAAATATTCCTTACAATGGTAGCGCACCCGGCACATTACTTAGCAGTGTTGAAATACAGGACATGCTTGCTCTACTCGACACACTGAATACGCCGTATAACAACCTTGCTCTGGCACGTGTCTTACGTAGTCCTTTATTTTCGTGTAGTGAACAAGATTTAATGTTATTAAGTCGGTTCGGGCGTGATAAAAAACTCAACTGGTTTACTCGTTTACAAAGCATCCCAAGCGACCAATCAGCATCATTAGCAAGAGCACAAACATTATTAACATCATGGCATGAACTAGCTGATAGCTTACCTGTGCATGACTTGCTTGATCATATCTATAGCAGTGGTGATGTCATGGCTCGTTTCAAACAAGGATTTCCTTCACATTTACATAATCGTGTCCTTGCTAATCTACGCCGCTTTATTGAATTAGCATTAGGAATAGACAGTGGTCGTTATCCTAGCCTAGCCCTATTCCGTGCACAATTATCTGCGTTACAAAAACAGGGCAAGGATGGGCCCAATCCAGCAGAAACGGATAGTCTTGAACACAAAGTCAACATAATAACTATACATGGTGCGAAAGGACTTGAAGCACCTATTGTGATTCTCGCTGACAGTGCCAGCATGAAGGTTGATAAAAATGCTTATAAAGCCATTGTCGATTGGCCAAGTGGCGATTTAACACCGCGCCTCTTTCAAGTTGCCTCGAAAAAAGAGGCACATGATACGAAAACAAGTCATATCATTGAACAACAGAAAATATTACAACAGCGAGAAGATGCTAACCTTCTTTATGTAGCAATCACTCGTGCACGTCAATACCTTTACATCACTGCCAGTAAACCACCTAAACAAACTAAACTGGGTTGGTACGGACAAATTCATGATCATCTTAAAGAATGTGAACTGATTGATGTACATGATTACTATCGTCACAAAACCAATAACGTGCCCGACATTTCTAGTATTGAGAAACAAGATGCAGCTATTGTAACGACGCCTCTGCCAGAATATTTATTGCATCCGACTCAACTGTTAGAAACAGAAACACCACTTGCCCCGAATTATAAACAACTTCGTGGCACCATGATTCATGAGATGATTGAAAAGTTACTCGACAACACACACTCGCGTGAGGCACTGAAGAAACAGCTACAAAATAAATACGCAACCGTTATGAATGAAAATAATTATGATAGCTGTTGGCAAGAAGCGACTCGCGTTATTGACAACACCCAACATGCTCAATTTTTCGATAATCGTCATTACGAAAAAGCATGGGATGAAGTACCCATCAGTTATGTCAACAATGCAGGGAATACCGTCAATGGTATTATCGATAGATTAATAGAATATGAAGATAGCTTGTTAATCGTTGACTACAAAACCCATCAGGATGCCAATGAGCAATCCCTGCTCGACGACTATAAGCATCAACTACAATCTTATGTCACTGGCATTCAAACACTGTGGCCGAACAAAGACGTTAAAGCCTGTTTATTGCTGACCGCCTCAAATGATTTACTTTACCTTTAAATCTAAGGAATTAATTTTCGCTGTTTTAATAACCCTAATAAACGTGCTGGTGGAATATAACCGGGGATTAGCGTCCCGTCATCAAACACCAGTGTTGGTGTTGAGTTAACACCTAACTTACTTGCAACATCCATGTGAAGATCAACAGGGTTCTCACAGCTACGTTCTTCAATCACTTGTCCTGTCTTGGCTCTATCCAGTGCCTTGCGCCTATCATCTGCGCACCAAACAGACACCGCTTTTTTATATGAATTTGAACCTTTTCCCGCCCTTGGGAAAAATGCATATCTAATTTCAATCCCTAGTTTATTATAACCAGCCATTTGGGTATGTAATTTACGGCAATAAGAGCAATCAATATCGGTGAAAACTGTTATTCTTGCCACCTTATTCTTAGCCGGATAAGTAATCGTGTTTTTATCGGTAATGATTGAGAGTATTTTTAAACGATTTTCTCCACGTTTAATATCGGTTAAATTCGAATTGGTGAGCATATGAATAATGTCACCTTTCACGGCATATTGGGCATCCCCCGTGATATACATAAACGAATCACCAAAATCAATTTCAAAAAGTCCTGGAACAGGTGTTCTTGCCACCTTAAAGGGTTGTTCATTTGGAAACATCTTAGACAGTTTCTGCTTTAATGCTGATAGTTCGTCATCTGCCGCAAAAGCTTGCACGCTTAGCAGAATAGATAACAGTAGTAACAGGGTTTTTATTTTCCGAGTTAAATTCATATTAATCTCTAAAGTTATTATATTGTAAAGGTATCCCTATATCGGCATCCTTTAACAACGCCATAACACTTTGCAGATCATCACGTTTTTTGCCTGTTACACGTACTTGCTCACCTTGAATCGCGGCTTGTACTTTAAGTTTACTGTCCTTAATTTTCTTCACTACTTTCTTGGCTAATTCTTTATCTAGCCCTTCTCTTACTTTGATCACCTGTTTAGCATTTTTGAGTGCCTCATCCACATCACCCGCTTCCAGGCAGCTAATATCGATACCGCGTTTCGCTAATTTCTGATGCAACACAGACACAACCTGCTCCACACGGAACTTACTATCACTAAGCACTTTCATCTCAGTTCCGTTCAGTTCAACTTTTGAATCTGAACCCTTAAAATCAAAACGATTACCAATTTCACGATTTGCCTGATCAACGGCATTTTTAAGCTCATGACTATCTACTTCAGACACCACATCAAAAGAAGGCATAGTTTCCTACCCTGTTTCTATTAAATTCAATCGATTATAACCTGAAACAGTCGCAGGTAACTATGTATGATGTGAATTTGAGTGATTTATCAGGATTGCAACCACGCTATCGCGGCAGATTCATCTTCAAAATATTTTACTTCACCGGCAACAAACCAACCTGCCATTTTTGACAGCCACGCTTGCCATGGCTTATTTCCTAACATTGCTACGCGTACAAATTTATTGCCATGTTTTAAACCTATCTTAAAGTCATCCCATGCGGCCTTTAATTCCCAGCCTTCAAATTGCCTAACATCAAAGAACACCTTCACTTTTGGGTCCTTTATACTCTCTAATGCGGCATCAATCATCGGTGTAATGGCCTTATAATCTTCATGGGTCAATTTCCCAACCGCCGTAAACTTCATGTAAAAGTCACTGCCAACCCGCTCGATGCCCACTGCAATACCATGCTTAACAATTGTCATGACAAAACCTCCATTTCTATGCAATAAGGAAATACTAATTAATTAAACCCACAATGTCTTTGATCCGCATCAGAAAGTGGAGATTATTCAGCAATTCCTATAATCTCAGCGGCTAATTCAAAGAAGATGAAACCATGAGTCAATCTGGGCCTAAAGACAATATTTACAAGACACCCCAAGACATGATTGTCGATTTTGTCTTTGATAAGTCGGTGGCGCACGTCTTTCCCGATATGATTCGCCGCTCTGTCCCCGGATACGACAACCTTATCCCGTTACTGGGTATCATTGCTGAAAAATTTGTTACCGGCCACTCTAATATCTATGATTTAGGCTGCTCACTAGGTGCATCGACCCTCTCGATTCGTCGTCGCATCAAAACCGAAGGTTGTCTGATCATCGCTGTTGATAATGCACAAGCAATGGTAGATCAATGCCGTAACAATATGGCAAAAGAATCTCAAAACCAAACACCTGTAGAGGTTATCTGTGCTGACATTTTGGATGTTGACATTAACAATGCCAGTCTTGTCATATTAAATTTTACATTACAATTCATTGAACCCGATAAACGAATCACACTCCTCAGTAAAATTGCCTCAGGTATGAACCAAGGCGGTGCATTAATTCTTTCTGAGAAAATCATTAGCGACAATACAGACGAACAAGCCTTGATTGAAGCACTGCACCTTAACTTTAAGAGTGCCAATGGTTATAGCGATTTAGAAATTAGCCAAAAACGTTCCGCACTCGACAATGTGCTTATTCCTGACACACTCAAGATACATCAGCAGCGACTTAAGAAAGCCAGTTTCAGTCAGGTGATCGTCTGGCAACAAAGTCTTAACTTTATTTCAATGATTGCGATTAAATGACTTTTTACGATACCTTTTTAAAAAACCTTTCATCGGGGCCACTTGCCCTATGGCAAGATACATTGCCGCAGCAAATCAGTGACGGGCTCGATCCCAATCGTTTTGGCAATATGAAAAAATGGCAAACAGCCATTAATGCCCTTACTGACATCACCGCAACAAGTATTGATCTCAATACCTCAGCAATCCGTGTTGGTCATGATGACGATATCAATAACAAACAACGCAGCACATTAAAACAACATTTAATGCAACTTCATCCGTGGCGCAAAGGGCCATTTGAACTTTTTGGGCTCCACATTGATACCGAATGGCACTCGGATTGGAAATGGAATCGACTTAAGCAACATATCTCTCCTTTAAAAAATCGTCATGTACTCGATGTCGGTTGTGGTAATGGCTATCATTGTTGGCGCATGGCGGGTGAAGCTGCAAAGAGTGTGGTCGGTATCGATCCAACCGCTGTATTCAATATGCAATTTCAGGTGATGCAAAAATATATTCAAGCTAATAACGTCATGGTGCTGCCGGCAGGTATTGATGATCTACCCGAAAACCTAGAAAGTTTTGATACGGTCTTTTCAATGGGGGTCCTCTATCATCGTCGTAGCCCTATTGATCATATTAAACAATTAATGAACTGTCTTGTCAGTGGTGGTGAATTGGTACTTGAAACACTGATTATTGAAGGCGATGAAAATACTGTTCTCATCCCTGAAGATCGCTATGCCTGCATGCGTAATGTCTGGTTCATTCCCTCTGTTGGCATGCTTACGCGTTGGGCTGAACGCTGTGGTTTGAAGAACATTCGTATTGTCGATGTTAATCAAACCAGTACTGAAGAACAGCGTTCAACCGACTGGATGAGTTTTCATTCACTTAAAGAATTTCTTGATCCGAATGATAGCGGTAAAACAATTGAGGGCTACCCTGCACCGAAACGAGCTATTTTAATTGCCGAGAAGAATGGCCTATAAATCAGTTAGGCTTTTACTCAAGACTTAAAACGGAATCTCGGCAGGCTCACATTAAAATACATCGCCAATAGCCGTGATATAAAAATACTCAAGCCAGAAATAATAGCCGCAACGGTTATATCTTGACCAAAATATAGCAACGCAATAAACAGTAATGACCCAAGCCAGGACACCGTCGCATAAAGTGGGCTTGAAAACACAACCGGTGTTTCATTACACAATACATCACGGAAA
Source organism: uncultured Granulosicoccaceae bacterium (assembly GCA_964542925.1). Classification (GTDB taxonomy): domain Bacteria; phylum Pseudomonadota; class Gammaproteobacteria; order AKS1; family AKS1; genus Sulfuriflexus. Next base: position 20,522 of record CAZIWG010000044.1, read on the forward strand.
ATACCACCCATCGTGCCCGTCATAACACCCATAAAGCTCGCAACAAGCGGTGAAGCCCCCACCATTAATGACACCAGCGTACCCGCAATACCAAATGTCGCCAAGCCAGCCGCATCGGCAACCAGAAAATACCTCGGTGAAACAACAACCAGTCTAGCCGCAATAAAAATAAAAATGGCACTTCCCAATGAGGCAATAAAAAATATCTGATCATTAATCCAAAACACATCCCGATCCAACAACATATCGCGCAACGACCCACCACCTAACCCCGTCGCAATCGCAATAATCACCACACCAAATAAATCAAACTGCTTAAAACC
>CAZIWG010000045.1:0-20570 GCA_964542925.1 uncultured Granulosicoccaceae bacterium
ACGGCCATGCCGATTCACTGCTAGTCAAAGCGGGCTCAGGCATGCTGACACTGGGCGTGCCTACCTCACCTGGCGTTCCCGCAGGGCTGGCCGACCACACGATCACGCTTACTTACAACGACATCACCGAAGTTAAACAAGCCTTTAGCGAAATCGGTGATCAAATTGCCTGCATTATTGTTGAACCGGTTGCTGGCAATATGAATTGTATTCCTCCGGTTCCAGGCTTCCTTGAAGGTCTGCGTGAGGTCTGTAATGAATACGGCACAGTATTAATTCTTGATGAAGTCATGACCGGTTTCCGTGTATCACTCGGTGGCGCACAAGGACACTACGGCATCACACCGGATCTCACCACGCTCGGTAAAGTAGTCGGTGGTGGCATGCCCGTCGGTGCTTTTGGTGGCAAAAAAGAAATTATGCAACATATCGCACCACTTGGTCCGGTTTATCAAGCCGGTACGCTATCAGGAAACCCCATCGCTATGGCGGCAGGACTTAAGACCATGCAGCTGGTCAGCCAACCGAGATTCTACGATGAACTATCCGCTAAAGTAGAACACTTGGTGAGCGGCATCATAACTGCGGCAAAAGATGCCGGTATTCCCATGACAGAAAACCATGTCGGCGGCATGTTTGGCTTATTCTTCACGGATATACCGCATGTGGTTAATTTCGCGCAAACATCAGCTTGCAACATTGAGCGTTTCAAGAAATTTTATAATGGTATGCTCAAAGAAGGTATCTACCTTGCACCAAGTGCTTATGAAACGGGGTTTGTCTCTGCGGCACACACTGATGAAGACTTAGAAAATACCATCGAAGCAGCTGCAAGAGTATTTGCAACGCTGTAAATTTCATCAACAAATAAATCCAGGGATGGAGCAATGAAAAATTTACTCTTCATGATCTCACTGATAGGTGCTAGCTACTACGTTTACACTCATCATTCCCCGTTCCAAACTGAAGCCACTGATCCATATTTCGTTGAAATACGTGTGTCTGTAGATAATACCAATGTGACATTAGTTGGTTTCGGTAAAATGCTTTCTTACGAAGATTGTCTGGCTAGATCTGCTATTGTCTGGCGCAATGTCTTCAAGCGAACAGGCAAACTTAATCTCATCAATACGCAATGCAGTAAAACCCTGTCAAAAAAATATCAAAAGCTATTTGATAATAAACCAATTACGGCTAGTTATATTGCCTTTGATAAAGACAATGGCAGAGAGCGTGATGGACGATTTGTATTCTATGGCATCCCTTCTAGCTACATCATAAAAGAATGTAACAAAATTATTGCCCAAGCAAGAAACAACTATCATGGAAAAATATTTTGCGTTAAAGGAAGTATTGGCTGACAAATATCTTAGACGTCATCTAAGCTAGAGCGAATTTTATTCAATAACTCATTTTGTCGATAAGGTTTATTTAACATATTCTCCTCGAACTCAGGGTGAATCGTTTCTGAATCAGTGTTACGTGCGAAACCGGTTGTCAGTAATACTTTAAGATCGCTTCGTATTACAATAGCCTGCTCTGCCAATTCATAACCATTGAGACCATTTGGCATAACAATATCGCTAAATAATAAATCAATTTCCGGATGTTTCTCGATCAATGCTAACGCTTGTTTACCATCATCCGCTGTTAACACGCGGTAACCCTGTGCTTCCAATATAATTTCAGCGAGCTCTTTTAATGCCTCTTCATCATCAACAACCAGCACTGTTTCTTTACCATAGGGTGCGCGCTGTTTTTCATTTTCTTCTTGTTGAACCGCTAATTCACCATCTAATTTTTTCGGCAAATAAAGATGGAAAGTTGTACCAACACCGACTTCTGAATCACATTTAACATAGCCATTAGAACGCTTCACAAACGCATAGACCATTGCCAAACCTAAACCTGTTCCCTTGCCTTGATCTTTAGTTGTGAAGAAAGGCTCAAAAATTCGCTCTTTCAATTCATTCCGTATACCTTCACCTGTGTCTCGGACAACAACATCAACATATTCACCAGGTCTCAATCCCAGATTATCCATACAAAACTCTTCATCGAGCGTCACATTATGTGTTTCAATGTTTAAAGAACCGTGTCCTGTAATGCTATCTCGTGCATTAATGCACAAATTTAGTAATGCATCACAAAAATCGCCGTTATCAATTTCTGTCAACCATAAATCATCAGCCATTTTATAGTTCACTTTTATTTCAGGCGTGACCGAACGCGTAACGATTTCGTTCATTTCATGAATAGCATGATTAATATTAATCGTGTCAATATGACGCGCTTCGCTTCGCGAGAAACTCAGTAACTGTTTCGTCAATGTGGCAGCGCGCGAACCTGCTTTCTCTATCGCTTGAATACATTTTTGAGTTTTATCATCAACCGCTATCAATTCTTCAAGTAACTCCAGATTTCCTAAAATTATTCCCAATAAATTATTAAAATCATGAGCAATACCACCTGTTAACTGACCAATTGCATCCATTTTCTGAGAGCGGCGCTGGGCAGCTTCTGCTCTTTCTCTCCCAGCCATTTCATTCGCAATTGTTGATGACATATAGTTAAAAGCTTCAGATAACTGCCCTATTTCATCTTTTGATTTAACAATAATCTTTGACTCATACTCACCTTCACTAATCGCAAGGGCATGTTCTTTTAATTCTTCCAATGGAGACGAAATCGATCTGGCAATCATTGAACCAATAATTATGCCTACAATAATTGTAAATATACTTACAATAATAAGTGTCAACGCAATACTATTGCGCTTATCTGACATCTGTTTTACTGACAATTTGGCCGACTGAATGGCATTAGCAATGACACTATCACCCAGCTCTTTCATCTTCGGCAAAACTTCTGCGACAAGTTGTGTATTCAATTCCACCCATCGCATCATTGCCTTTTTATACTTTTTTGAGGCCGCATTAAAATGATCGAGCTTTTCATGTTCATAACTTTGATCAGATAAACCTTTCAAACGTTCCCATTCACTTGTCATGAATTTATAATCATTTTTAAATGAATTTAATACTTCACCATCGGAGCTTAAACGATATTTTTTCTCATCTAATCTTGTAACATAAGTATATTGCCAAATATTCGAACCATTATTTATTTTGGCAATTGTCTTTTGTGATAGTTTTTGTTTTATTTCTATCCTTTTCGACTCAACATAAGCCTGTATATTTCGGGTAATATTTTCCCCTTCAGACTCCAGAATATTTGCCTGCTTATTTAATTCAGTTAATATTGAAACCGCCCTAACGTATAATTTAGTGTATTCATCTGTTGACTGTCTGGTCTTTTCTGAATTCATCGATAAGAATTCACTTTCACTCAGATCTTCCGTTTTATTTAATGTTTGGTAAATTTTTTCAACATAATTAAGTGCATTTCGATATGACTGATTCGCTGCATCAATATCGTACACCGAACCATTAGTGTTCAGTCGATACTCTTGTTCTTCCAAAATTAAATTATTTGTATATCGTTCAATACTGGTTGAAAAATCCAGATTACTCTGTTCAACACGGATAGCATCCAGTCCGGTCTTTGAAACAAATAGTAAAACCAGCGCAACAATAACGCTTAGCAGAACCAACAAATAAGTTTTGTTCTTAATAGAAAGTTTATCAATGACTTTTATGTTATTCATTACTGCTATACCACTACTATTCTAAACTACGTACGTTAAACTAAAAAATTATATCTTTAAAAATACAATGTTAAAGAGTAAACACTCTGACTTTTAAAGTCCATTTCAAACGCCATAACCCTTTATAGCGGCAAAATAACAGCAATATTAAGAATAATTTACCCAACATGTATCACTAAGATTGTGGGAAATAAGAGCTTTACTCAACGGTGATAATTACCAATATCTTTTTCTTTATCTTTTGCAGACAGAGATGCCTGACTTTCTGAAGCGCGGCTTGTTATATTTATGTCTTTTACACAATTCTGCATACAAACAACAGCGTGAATATCAGCACCCGTTGCTGTAATAAAACCATTGCGATTTGGCATCTTCACTTGAGGTAATGACGTTGCATTCATCACTTCATCTTCAGCAATAATGTTATTCAACGACAGAATATAAGCAGTAATGCCATATACCTCATCTGGACTCAATGACTGTGCATTACCAAACGGCATGGCGCGGTAAATATAATCCCATAAGGTCGTCGCATAGCCCCAGTAACTGCCTACATTTTTGCTTGGTGATTCATCTACTAAATCCTCAGGTGTACCAACAAAACCGGGGAAGCGCCCCATACCTTCACCAAACTCACCATGGCATAATGCACACTTGGTGATATAAATTGGCTCACCTGTTTCAGCTGTCCCACTCCCTTCGGGTAAACCTGCGCCATCAGGTCCTACATCAATATTCCACTTTTCGACTATTGCTTCACTGACGGGCGTACCAAAGTTATATGATAACGTTGCAGGTTCTTTCTCACCACAAGCCACCAATAAAAAGAAAACAACGAGAAGAAAATATTTAACTAATCTGAACATTTTCCACCTCCCCGCTTGGATGCACCAACCATGTTTGTATCGAGTTGTTGTGATACATTGAATTTATGCCACGTAAGTCACGTAACTGTTTAAGCGAGGGTTGTACGTAACCGGTTTCATCAACAACACGACTTTGTAATAATGCTTCCTGACCATTCCATTGCCAATCAATCTCAAAACGTGTTAAAGATTTATCCAGTTGTGGCCCTTTGAGTCTTGCCTGTTGCCAGTTGCGCCCTCCATCAAACGATACATCAACGCGTTTCACCTTGCCTTCACCCGACCAGGCTAAACCCTGAATAACATGCAAGCCTTTATGCAGTATTGGGTACTCGGGGCAAGGGGAGGTAATCACTGATTTCGCTTCTTGAATAAAGGTATATTGACGCGCCTTGCCACTTGGCAACAAATCCGTGTAGGTGGCGGTTTCTTCACGCATTTCCCACGGACGATCGCCTACTTCAAGTCGGCGTAACCATTTAACATTGGCGATACCTTCCCAGCCCGGCAGCAATAAACGTATTGGATAACCTTGTTCCGCTCGAAGCATTTCACCATTTTGGGCGTACACAACCAGTGCATCATCCAAAGCTTTGTCCATGGGGAAACTTCTCGCGAGACCTGCCGCATCAGCCCCTTCTGCCAGTAACCACTTGGCACCTTTACGCACGCCTGCTTCTCTTAATAATAATTTAAGTGGCACACCTGTCCACTCAGCACTGCTCATCAAACCGTGGGTAAACTGTAAGAGATTGAGCTGTGCCGAACGCTGTTCCAATACACCATTCCCCGCACACTCAATAAAATGCACACGATTGACACAAGGAAAACGCTTTAAATCATCAACTGAAAACATCACTGGCTTATCAACCATCCCGTGAATCACGAGTTTATGTTCATCGGGATCAATCTGGGGAACACCGGCATGATGACGCTCAAAAAACAAACCATTCGGGGTAATAATGCCGTGAAAATCTTGCAAAGGTGTAAAGCTGGCGGCAGCTTGTTGTGTCGCGAACATCCACGGTAGAAAACGACGTACGACATGCTTCTCAAACACCGACGGTTTGCCATAAGCAGGGTTAGCAACGCCTTGACCTAGCTGTTTACTCCACGGAGGGATACTTAATTTCGTAGCGGTTGTTTCAGCCGCAGCTGAGCGCCCAACTAACGCCGCCAAGCCACCGAATAAACTCTGGCGAATAAAGCCACGCCGTGACGATGCTATTGTTTTGCTATCTTTGGACATCTGTTTCTGCTTTGTTAGTTATACAACTTTAAATAACCGTAATACGCTCGAACACCCTGTCCATCGTTCACGAATCAGCGTCTAATCATACAATAAATACAGCCATTTTAAGTTAAAAATTGCAAATTTAATGCCTTTTTTTCAACCATACTTCCCATCGACACGCGGCTTAACTAACATTGATGCATAAACAAATACGAATTTTGCGAAGGCGAGTATCCACAGTATTTGCGCGATAAAAACCCATGTAGAAATATTGTCTGGCATTAATAATGGCAACAGGACACGCACTACGCTACCACTCAACAACAATAAAAATATTGTCATCAGACTTTTCGGCGGATTAAATACATCACGACCGGTGTGCCCTAACGCGACACGTGCCATCATGCCAATCGTCACCACGCCAATACCCCCATATGCGAACGCATGCACCGATAACATTGGGTTAACGTCAAACCAACCTGATACAGCGCGTAATATGAAACCAACAACGATCCACACATACCCCAAATATAAAACCCAGATCAGCGGTTTTTTCCATATCCCTTGTGCATACCAACCCCATAAACGAATAGCATGTAACACGGCTAAAATAGCTGCCACAATCGTTGCCCATTCAGGCATCACAACAAATACTTCCACGATAATAAAAATTAACATCAATACCAAACTACTCAGATCCAGCCAACGGTAGTTCTTTATGACGACATCATACCCAACCCCTTTTTCGATAAAGAAAGGGATCACTCTTCTACCCATTAACATGATCAGTGAAATAATGATGTAAAGACCGGTGTAAATACCCCATTGAACCCCGTTATCCAGCACCTTCAATAAGCCCAAATAGAACATGACATTACCCGCAAGTAGAAATACTAACTTGCTCCATATCGCAATGTGTTTCCACTGACGTACTTGCACAATAGGAATTAAAATCGCAATCACTAACCCCAGATTGAACAAAATGTCTAATAACGCCATCAGTGGCATTGCCTGATCGTATTCAACAAATGGCATAGCGCGAGCCAGCAACCAGATTAATACCAATAACAGCAGAGGCAACCCATTAAGGGTTTGCCTACCTGTCCAGTTTCCGACTGCTGTTAGTAAAAATCCCGTAATCACAGCAAGCGCATAGCCGTATAGCATTTCATGCGCATGCCACTGAAAAACAGATAGCTCACTGGTCGCAAGCCAACCACCGTAACTCAGTATCCACAGCCATAGCCCCACCGCCAACACTGAAAACACGGTGCCCAGTAAGAAAAAAGGTCGAAAACCAAGATGTAGCACGCTAATACGATATGAGCCTGTTTCTTCAATTTGCATCGCGGTGGTACTCCAAGATAAAAGCAAACAATGCTAGAATCATCTCATGCGAACACAGACGAACACAAATCGGAATCATTGAAATATTATGCTTATTGTTATCTCCCCCGCTAAAAAGCTTGATTATGAAACACCTTCTAAAACCAGCGTGTTTACTACACCGAATTACATGAAGGATTCCAAGCAACTCATTCAATGCCTGCGTAATTTTTCCGCACTGGATTTAGCTGAACTCATGAAGCTCAGCATGAAACTCGCTGAGCTTAATTTTGATCGCTATGAAGCATGGAAACCCAAATGTACAGCGAAAAATGCCAAACAAGCCGTGCTTGCTTTTCAAGGTGATGTATATCAAGGGCTAGATGCTTCGTCATTCACAGCGACTGATTTTAAGTTTGCACAACAACACTTACACATTCTTTCAGGACTCTACGGTATTTTACGACCACTGGACTTAATGCAACCCTATCGGCTTGAAATGGGTACTCGTCTTGAAACTGATCGCGGTAAAAATCTTTATGAATTCTGGGGCAGTACGATTACCCAAGGATTGAATCAACAGCTTAAAAAACTCAAATCCAGTACCCTCATTAACCTCGCTTCTAACGAGTACTTTAAATCCGTTAAAACCAAAGAACTGGATGCTGATATTATTACCCCAGCGTTCAAAGAATTTAAAAATGGCGATTACAAGATGATTGGTATTTATGCCAAGCGTGCGCGTGGGTTAATGAGCCGTTATATTATTAAAAATAAATTAAAAGATCCGCAAGCACTCAAAGACTTTGATGAAGAAGGTTATCGCTTTAGCTCCAAACTCAGCAAAGCCAATAACTGGGTCTTTACCCGCAGACGATATTAAACATGAGCAAAAAACCTTCCTATCCCGGCAATACTATTATGGTGCGCCCGAACGGCCCACTGATTTGCGGCAGCGAACTCAATGTGGTTATTCAAGACACCGATGACAATATTATCGCAAAAGAAAAAGAACTCGCCCTATGTCGCTGCGGTCACTCTCAAAACAAACCATTTTGCGATAGCAGTCATAAACAATTAAATTCTGATGCTACTCAAGAATTTAGTGATGAACGTCAAGAACAACTAAACTCACCAAAAAATGAATTAGTCATTACCGTGAAGCCCGATGCCATGTTACTGATTAAAAGCCCTGTAACAATTTTTAGCCGTAGCGGGCAATCTGTCACCACTCGCAATAAAGGTGCGCTGTGCCGTTGCGGCGAATCAGACAATAAACCTTTTTGTGATCGCAGCCACATGCAATGTGGTTTTAAGGGCTAACACCCCACATGCAAGCTCATAATATTGCCCAGCAATTTCCCACTGAAGCGCGCTGGCTACGTGTGTCTTTAATTATTATTGCGCTGCTTTTATTGATCGGATTGTTTTCACCCATCATGACACTCGAAAAATTTTACTTTTTTGATAACACGATTTCCATTGCCAGTGGTTTAATTGAGCTTATCTATGAAGGGCAATTATTACTATTTGTAATTATTGTTTTATTTAGCGTTATCCTACCACTGCTAAAATTATTTTTACTCAATTTGCTTTTATCTCCTATCATCAACTCGACAGAATATTTTAGAAAATACCTAAATTGGATGCATCAGTACGGAAAATGGTCAATGCTGGATGTGTTCGTTGTTGCGATATTACTCGCTAGTATAAAGTTAGGCGCGGTTGCCAATGTGGAATTACATTATGGTCTGTATTTTTTTTCCACCGCCATCCTGCTCACCATGCTCGTCACTGCAAGAGTGGTTAAGCTAAGTGATATTATTTTAACTAACTATGATCCATCTCGGAAATAATAGCAGTAAGACGTTCAAGCCGTTCGATAGGATCGGTTAATTGCAAGAAGTGCTGTTTTTGCACTAAAGCAATCGGCAATAATTCAGCCAGCCGATAACCCACCCAGCTCGCATCATCATAAAACTTGGGTAATGTCGTATAAGGATGACCAATCTGAGTCAGCATTTCTTCTGCCATCGCGGCAAGTTGTTGGTAACGTGTAGGAAGCGGCTGAGAATGTTCGTTCGGTAACATTTCAACCTCGGCGGTACAAAGTTTATTCGCATCAATCTGTTTGGAAAGAATACGGAAGCGTTGTTGTCCGCGAACAGTTATGCCTAGTAAGCCTTCCGGCAATTGCTGCCAATAACTAATATTACCTAAGGTTCCGTATTCAAAACTTTCTGCCTGTACGTCGGTTTCTTTACCTTCACTGATCAAGCAAATACCAAAACCCGTTTCTTCTTTAAGGCACTTACCGACCATACTAAGATAGCGCGGTTCAAAAATACGCAAGGCTAACGCGCCACCCGGATACAGCACCGTGTGCAAAGGGAAAATCGGAATCTGTTGAATCTCTTGTGCCATCACATTCCTGCACTATACAAATTAACCACCCCAAGCTGGCAACAGATCATGCTCAATACCCAGCTGTTCCAATATACGCGCCACAATAAAATCGACAATATCATCTAACGATGTCGGCTTTTGATAAAACCCTGGTGTTGCTGGCAGCATCACCACCCCTAAGCGCGCAAGCTTAAGCATATTCTCAAGATGAATCGCTGACAATGGGGTTTCTCGTACCACCATAATAAGTTTGCGTTGTTCTTTAATCACTACGTCTGCGGCACGCTCAATCAAATTATTACTACTGCCACAAGCCACAGCTGATAACGTTCCCGTTGTGCACGGGCACACGATCATCGCATCGGGCACTCCACTACCACTGGCAACAGGTGCTAACCACTGATCTTTGGCAAACACCTGAATTTGATCAGGTTTAGCTTGGTAATGTTCAGTCAACCACGTTTGCATGGCATCGGGGCGACTAGGAATATTTAAATTAGTTTCCATCGATAATACCACTTGCCCTGCCTGCGAGACCATAATATAAAGCCTTGCTCCTGAGGCAACCAAACATTCAATTAAACGCAAGGCATACGGTGCACCTGACGCACCGGTGATGGCAATAGCAAAAGTGTTGTCTGTACTTGATATCTTCATTGAACTTACCGCGTGATTCGGCTAACTAGCCTATCATAATCCTTTTAATAAACGATCATGAATGCCACCAAAGGCACCGTTACTCATCACAACAATGTCGTCACTCGGTTTTGCCTGTACACACACTGCTACTAATAAGTCTTCTATTGAATCAAAACCAGATGCCTGACGTCCTAAGGAATGAATAACCTCATCCAAAGACCAATCAATCTCGTTGGGCGTTAAAAGGAAAACCTCATCGGCTTCCTGTAATGCTTTCGCCAAGGTCGCTTTATGAATACCCATTCGCATTGTGTTTGAACGTAATTCTAACACGGCCAATAAACGTCCTGATGCCCGTAAGCATTGTTTCGCTCCTTGTAGGGTTGTCGCGATAGCAGTGGGATGATGCGCAAAATCATCAAACACACGTACACCATTCACTTCGCCACGCAGTTCCATGCGCCGCTTCACACCTTTAAATTCACATAAGGCTTTAATGGCTTCAGCAGCGGGCACACCCGCATGTCGTGCTGCGGCAATCGCCGCTAACGCATTATTGGCATTATGTTGCCCAGCATGTTGCCACTGTAACGAACCCGCCTGTTGCTGTTTAATACCGATGTCAAATTGATCATAGGCAGGGCTTGCTGAAACACATTGCCAATCGGCGGTTTGATCCGCTGCAAAGCTTTCTCTCGATGTCCAACAGCCCATTGCCAACACCTCATCAATCGCTGATACGGATTGGGGATGAATAATCAAACCATTACTCGGTACAATTCTAACGAGGTGATGAAACTGTTTTTGAATCGCCGCTAGGTTCTCAAAAATATCCGCATGATCAAATTCAAGATTATTAATGATTAAGGTTCTTGGTCGGTAATGCACAAATTTAGAACGCTTATCAAAGAAGGCAGTATCATATTCATCTGCCTCAACCACAAAAAATGGTGCATTGCCTAAGCGCGCAGAGATACCAAAATCTTCTGCAACCCCGCCAATTAAAAACCCCGGTGCTAAACCACATTGATCCAATATTTGAGCCAACATGCTCGCTGTCGTGGTCTTGCCATGTGTGCCCGCCACTGCCAACACCCAGCGATCCTTTAACACATGCTCAGATAAAAATTGTGGACCAGAGGTGTATGCTAAATTGCGATCCAGTACATATTCGACTGCCGGATTACCCCGCGACAGCGCATTGCCAATCACGACCAAATCGGGGGCAGGCTCAAGTGCATCGACCGTATAGCCTTCATGCAACTGAATACCTGCCTGTTCAAGCTGTGTGCTCATCGGTGGATACACGCCGGCATCAGAGCCGCTAACCTCATAACCCAGCTCACGGGCTAATAAAGCTAAGCCCCCCATGAACGTCCCACAAATACCGAGGATATGAATATGCATCATGTTATGCCACAAAAACCATATCAACTAACATCCACGACAATATTAAATAACCCAAGCTCACCATAAACCCGTAAGCAAAACGAATATCAAAACTATGCCGAATAATGTGAGCGAACACGGCAACATCCCAAACCAATAACAGTAAAAACATTTGTAACGCCATCGGTGCAGGTTCGTCGTCCAACTTTGCTGCTACTAACGCGAACATAAAGGGCATCATTATCAGACCAATAATGATGCTCGTCCCCATCAGTGCTGTTAGGCTTTGCCTAAACCGAGACAATCTATCACGCAATTTTAAGCCGACATACAAAAAGGCGGTCAGAAAAACGACATCCAATAAGGAAATAGCTAAGGATTGACTAAAACCTTCTGTGGGTAAATTCAAGAACACGCCCACAATGGTGCTCACAACCACCACTAAACGCAGCAGGAAAAGCGAAGACGGCAAATCTTTTGGGCCGGCGCGTAAAAGACAAATATCAAAAAAACGAAAAATCAGTGCTTGCATCAGGCAAGCTTACCCGTTGCGGCGACAGTTCTCCAGCCTGTCAAAGCCCCGACCCGACTGTTATGCTGTTCGCCATGACATCAAATAATAAAGATATCCAGTTCATCGATAGTAATACCGAATTAAATGATTTTTGTAATGCAATTAAAGACAGTGAATGGCTCGCCATTGATACTGAATTTGTACGCGAAAAAACCTATTACCCGCAACTTTGCTTAATTCAAGTGAGCAATGGCGAACATCTTGCTTGCATCGATCCTATTACTTTAAAAGATATTGACCCACTATTAGATATTCTCTACAACGAAAACATTACCAAGGTTTTTCATGCTGCCTCGCAAGATCTGGAAATCTTCGCCAATTTACGTGACGCCTTGCCAGCATCTTTATTCGATACACAAATTGCCGCCGCACTGCTCGGGCATGGCAATCAAATTAGCTATGCCGCCTTGGTGCAAGAATATTTCAGCATTGAGCTTGATAAATCGCATAGCCGCACCGATTGGTCGCGCCGCCCACTGAGTGAGGCACAAATTCAATATGCTGCAGATGATGTGCTTTATCTCGGTAAACTTTATGGCTTATTACGCAATGACCTAAAAAATATGGATCGGCAACACTGGCTTGATGATGATTTCATCCAACTTGCTAACATTGAGCGTTACCAAATTAATGTCGACAATGCCTGGCAACAACTTAAAGGGCTCGATAAATTAGCCGGTCAATACCTTGTTTTTGCACAAGCTCTCGCGCGTTGGCGTGAACAAGTTGCACAAAAAATCAACAAGCCCAAACGATGGATCATCAAAGATGACCTGCTGCTGGCAATAGCTGATGGCCCAGCCAAAAATAATGACGATCTCGATGCAGCGGGTGTAACCCATAAAACACGTGAACACTATGGCGAAGAATGGCTAGCACTACTTGACGCTGCAAGCAGCATCCCCGAAGACCAACGGCCTATTCGACAACGCTTTGAGCGCCTCACCAACGAACAACGCAATCTTGGCAAAAAACTCATGAAAGCACTGCAGGTCATTGGTGGAGAACATCACATTGATCCCGGCCTGATCGCAACTCGAAAAATCGTCAACCAACTCGTCGCTGGAGAGCATGATATCGCTGTTCTAAAAGGCTGGCGTAATGATATTGCGGGCCAAAAATTACTGGCAATTCTCGATAACGCACCAACACTTCCTGCGAAATAGCTTAAGTATCTGTGTTATCAGGAAGAGACGTTTAGCTTGAAAGTTCTCTAAACGTTCTCTATTATGTCCTCTATGCTATCACCCCGCTTACAGGATACTTACCGTTTTATTCGTGGCTATATCGTGCAACACAACCACGCCCCCTTGCTTAGCGAAATTGCTTTAGGTATCGGGATCAGTTCCAAAGGCGTGGTGCATCGTTACCTGCAATCTCTTGTAAGTGAGGGCTTACTTACTATATCCGCTTCTAAACATAGAGGTATATCACTCACCTCGGAGAAACTTGTTGAAAACACACCTCCTCGATATCGGCTTCCCTTGCTCGGGCGTATCGCTGCCGGTCAACCCATCGAAGCCATCCCCAACCATGATGAGATTGATCTCAGTGATTTTTTTGTGGGTGAGAACCGCTTTGTATTGAAAGTACAAGGTGACTCCATGATCGATGCAGGAATTCTTGATGGCGACATGGTGGTGGTGGAAAAAATTGATTATGCCAACAACAACGACATTGTCGTGGCGCTAATTGACAACGAATCCGCCACACTCAAAACACTCCGTAATAACCATGATGGTTCCATCACACTGATGCCTTCTAATATCAATATGCAGGCAATGATCTATGCTGCTGATCGTGTCTCTATTCAAGGCGTTGTGGTCGGTCAATTACGTAGCTACAAATAAGTCTTCATTGGCGCTTGTTAATCTGCAATGAACCACTGCCCCCTCATCTGGCCTCGTGCGATTATTCACGTCGATATGAATGCTTTTTTTGCCTCCGTCGAGCAACGTGATTTTCCCGAACTACGCGGACTTCCTATCGCCGTTACAAACGGCGAACGCGGTAGCTGCATTATCACCAGTTCTTATGAAGCACGCGCCTTTGGCATCAAAACGGGCATGCGATTATCTGAAGCCAAAAAACTCTGTCCTAATATCATTCAACGCCCTGCCCGTCCCAAGGTCTATGCGGCGGTTTCAACCCGTATCATGCTGGTGCTGCAAGATATTAGCCCTGATATTGAAGTATTCTCTGTTGATGAAGCCTTTTTAGATGTGACTCATTGCCAACGTTTACACGGTACTCCCGCCTACATGGCAAGAATGATGAAAAGAAAAATATTTGCCATCTCTGGCTTACTTAGCTCAGCAGGTGTCGCCGGTGATAAAACCACTGCTAAATTTGCTGCCAAATTACAAAAACCCGATGGACTCACCATTATTCCACCTTGGGAAGCTCGCCAACGACTCGCTAACGAACCCGTCACCGCTCTCTGTGGTATCGCGGATGGTATTGGTAACTTTCTTGCCCAATACGGCGCCTATCGTTGTGGTGATGTGGGTGAGTTACCCATTGGCATTCTTGCACGTCGCTTTGGCAACTTGGGACGGCGCATTTGGTTGATGTGCCAGGGTAAAGATCCAGACACCATTCATACTCGTGTGCCCCCGCCAAAATCCATGGGACATGGCAAAGTCGTTCCGCCCAATACTCGTGACAATGAGGTGCTACTGACTTATTTCCGGCACATGAGCGAAAAGCTCGCTAGCCGACTACGCCACCATGACATGCAAGCTCAGCACTTTTATATTGGACTCAAAACCAGTGAAGTGTGGTTATCTATAAAGCTACGCCTCGCGCACCCAGATAATGATGCTAGCGCTATTTTCAAACTTTGCCGTTACTTGATGATCAACCGCTGGCAGCAACAAGGTGTTTTTCAAATTCAAGTGACGGCACTAGATCCCCAACCAACTGATCAGCAACTTGAACTATTTACGCCTCAACGCGAAGAACAACAGCAACGCAACGCCATCATGGACTCAATTAATCAACGTTTTGGCGAATTTTCACTTACACCTGCAAGACTCTTAAATCGTTCAGACATGCCCAATGTTATCGCCCCGACATGGAAACCGGATGGTCACCGTCAAACCATACCCAAATAAAAAGCCCCGATGCAACCGCACCGAGGCTTTTTAAAAAATCGAGTCAGTCTTATGGACGAATGTAAGAGTAACCTTTTTCTTGTAATTCCATAATACGTTGTACACCTGCAGAAACAACCACAACACCTTCTGTCAATTTAGGCTTATGACCTTTCTTTTTAGCAATTTTCTTCATTGTGTTATTACAAGCACTGAACGTAATACCTTGCACAGCTAAACTTGCAACACGCTTAGAGAACTTGCTTTTCTTTGTCAGCATGCTCAAGCCTGGGCCGTAAGCAACAATTTCTACTGCTACGTTATCGATACCGTATGCTTTTTGGATATTAATGGCATTGTTCATGGCAATTTTCTGTGTCAATGCATCTTTACTACTGACTTGGATAACCAGCTTATGCTTAGGACCAAAGCCATCATCTGCATTAGCGGTTGTGCTGCATGCTGATAGACCGAACATCGACACGATAAGGGCAGAAATACCCAGTAATTTAATCAAGCTTTTTTTCATTGTGTTTCACCTCTTTTATAATAGTTGTCCTTATAGAGACGTAACAAATGGCTAATTTATTCCATCAATTTTAAGGAAATTAGAAATACAATTTAATCAATAAGATATCAAGCTATTTACTTCTTCTTCACTGTCTTTTTCTTTGTTGTTTTCTTCTTAGTAACTATCTTTTTCCTGGTTACCGCTTTCTTCGCAACGGGTCTCTTTTTAGTTGCCGTTTTCTTAGTAACCACTTTTTTCTTCGTCGTCGCCTTAGTCACTTTTTTCTTCATGTCTTTAACTGCTTTAGTAACTTTCTTCTTAATTGCTTTCACTTCTTTTTTCAGTACTTTGGCTTCTTTTTTGGCTGCCTTAGTCACTTTTTTCTTAATCGACTTCGCTTCCTTCTTTAACACTTTGGCTTCTTTCTTTACCGCCTTAGTCACCTTCTTCTTAATCGCCTTGGCTTCTTTTTTCAATGCTTTAGCTTCTTTCTTTACCGCTTTAGTGACTTTCTTCTTAATCGCTTTAGCTTCTTTAGTCACCGCTTTCTCAGCCTTCTGCAAAGCTTCATCGGCTGGTTCAATAACTTCCTTATTCACATTACCAAGCGCTTTTTGCAGCGATTCTAGTACCTTACGCTCAAGATCATCAATGGTCACTTCGCCTTTACTTAATTTATCTAACTCAGCCTGTAAAGATTCTTCCGATGGTAAGGTTTTAAGTTCTTTACTCACAGCAGCGGCAATATCTTTAATCTCACCGACACCTTGAATCGTCCGTAACTTACCTTGCTCTTTAAAATAATTAAATAATGGCGTCATCGCTGACTCAAATATCCGTAAACGATTACCGATGGTTTCCTCATTATCATCCGTACGCTGACGCAAATCGCCGCCACACTGATCACAACGATCAAATAACTTGGATGGATCTGTGTAAAGGTTATACATCTGACCACACGAACGACATGTCTGACGCCCTGTTAAACGTTGAATCAACGCATCCACGCCCACATCTATTAATAACGCACCGTGCAGCGGTTGGCGCAATTCAGCAAGAATCACATCCAATTCTTCTGCTTGAAAAACATTGCGAGGAAAACCATTGAGTATAAAACCGTTCTCAGTATCTTCGGTTTTAAGGTGTTCACGTAACAAACCGAGAACAACCTCATCAGGCACTAATTGCCCCCCTTCCATATAGGGTTTAGCTTGCTTACCCAGCGCACTGCCTTCTTCCACTGCCGCACGCAATATTGCACCAATGGAAATTTGCATCATTCCATACTGCTTCGCCAATATTTTGGCTTGCGTTCCTTTACCCGAACCGGGGGCACCTAATAACACGACCCTCATAACCGTATCCTGTTTAATCATAACTATTTGTAAAAATTGAATTTTTTAGTATTATATTGCCTAAATTAACATAAATACCTTAACTATTAACCGGCTTAATAGTTAAAACTACTCTGCCAGTGATGGATAAGTCAACGAACTGTTATGCATTTTTCGTTTATTTGCAGTATGCTAGCTCGCCGCTGGAGACTAATCCGGCAAAATTTATGAAGCTACGAAAGACATATTGAACACCTAAAATCATGAACAAACCCACAGAAAGCCAGATCTGGACTGTATCCGATAGCCTCAAAGAACGCTTTCGCAAAGACATTGGGATATTCAATTAATGGAAAGTGAAACCGCTGATTAAGGTCGGCGTGAAGAAAAAAATTTATTAACCTTATACATACTGTCATTATTTTTATTAGGGAGAACCTGACATGGCTACTAAAAAAGCTGCCACTAAGAAGAAAGCTGTTGCTAAACCAATGAATGCGTTTTACGCGCAATCAGGTGGTGTCACCGCCGTCATTAACGCCTCTGCTTGTGGTGTGATTGAAACTGCACGCAAAAACAAAACCAAGATCGGTAAAGTGTATGCGGGTCGTAACGGCATCATCGGTGCACTCACCGAAGACCTTATCGATACCAGCAAAGAAACCACAGCCGGTATTAAAGCACTGCGCCACACACCTTCTGGTGCCTTTGGCTCTTGCCGCTTCAAACTCAAAAGCCTTGAAGCCAATGCGCGTGAATACGAACGCCTAATCGAAGTCTTCAAAGCCCACAACATCGGCTTTTTCTTCTACAACGGGGGGGGTGATTCAGCCGATACCTGTTACAAGATTTCTCAACTATCTGAAAAAATGGGTTACCCAATCCAGGCAATCCATGTACCCAAAACGGTTGATAACGATCTACCCATTACCGATAACTGCCCGGGTTTTGGTTCAGTGGCTAAGTACATTGCCATTTCAACACGTGAAGCGAGCTTCGATGTTGCTTCAATGTGCAAAACCTCAACTAAAGTATTCATCGTTGAAGTCATGGGTCGTCACGCTGGCTGGATTGCAGCGGCAGGTGGTCTTGCATCAACTGAAGATACACATATTCCAATTATTATTCTTTTCCCGGAAGTTGAATTCGATGAGAAAAAATTCCTTGCCAAGGTTGATGCCATGGTTAAGAAACACGGTTACTGTACGGTGGTTGTTTCTGAAGGTGTTCACTACAAGAATGGCAAGTTCCTTGCTGAAACCGGCCTAAAAGATTCTTTTGGTCACGCTCAATTAGGTGGTGCAGCAACTGTTATTTCTGGCATGGTTCAAAGCAAACTAGGTCTGAAAAATCACTGGGCAGTGGCCGATTATCTGCAACGTGCGGCACGCCATATTGCCTCTAAAACTGACGTAGACATGGCTTATGCAATGGGTAAAGCCGCTGTTCAGTTTGCGATTAAAGGTCATAACGCAATCATGCCAACGGTTGATCGGCTCTCGAACAAACCATTCAAATGGAAAGTCGGCATGGCTGACCTTTCAAAGGTGGCTAACGTAGAAAAGATGATGCCTAAGAACTTCATCACCAAAGATGGCTACGGTATCACGAAGAAATGTCGTGAATACCTCGAACCGCTAATCAAAGGCGAAGACTATCCTCCATACAAAGATGGCATGCCAAAATATGTGCGCATGAAAGGCGTGGCGGTTAAGAAGAAACTTAAAAAGTTCGAAATTTAAGCTCATCTGAATACGGGGTGTCATCTGTCCAGCACGGCGACACCCCGTTTCTTTTATTGAATACGGCACCAATGCAAGCAAGTTAATCCTCGCAGAAGTGCAACAATTCCACGCTCAGTAGGTAGTTGATACCCTCATTGAAGATTTGAATCTGAAGCAAATATTTAGGCTTCAAAAATGGTACTAATTTCTCTCGCCCTGCCTAACAAGCATAAAATCACACCACTCACTGTCATTGCACCACTCAAAGGCACAAAACCGGCATTTGCACCGCTTGCCCTTCGCTTCATGAAGTAGTAATAATGACCCATCAAAATAAAGACTCACGGATTAAAAGGGCTATCGTCAGAAGAAGTCCGACCGCTGTCACATAAATTTTCTAAAGTTTCTATTGGGGAGTACGAACATGTCAGATGGTATATTAATATCAATCATTAGCGCCTTTACTGCGTTAGCCTATGGTGCTTGGTCTTATAAGTGGATTTTAAGCAAACCCACTGGTAACGATCGGATGCGAGAAATTGCCACAGCGATACAAGAAGGTGCGCAAGCCTACTTAAATCGCCAATACACGGCTATTAGTATTGTCGGTGTCATTCTTTTCATCGCTATCCTTATTGGGCTAGATCTTCTCACCGCCATTGGCTTTGCGATTGGCGCATTCTGTTCTGCAGGTGCTGGCTACATTGGCATGAACATCTCGGTTCGTTCCAATATCCGTACTGCTGAAGCAGCCAATGAAGGGCTCAACCCTGCGCTACAAGTCGCTTTCCGCGGTGGTGCCATTACTGGCATGTTGGTGGTTGGTTTGGGTCTACTCGGCATAGCTGGTTACTACGCCGTCTTGCAAGCCATGACACCAACAGGTGAAGAAATCAGTATCACACCGTTAATTGGCCTTGCTTTTGGTGGTTCACTGATTTCAATCTTTGCTCGTCTTGGCGGCGGCATCTTTACCAAGGGTGCTGACGTTGGCGCGGATCTGGTCGGTAAAGTTGAAGTCGGCATTCCAGAAGATGACCCGCGTAACCCAGCAGTAATTGCTGATAACGTTGGTGATAATGTCGGTGACTGTGCGGGTATGGCAGCCGATTTATTCGAAACTTACGCGGTAACACTCGTCGCTACCATGTTGCTCGGTGGACTCATCCTGACTGAAGCCGGTGATGCAGCCATCATGTATCCATTAATTATTGGTGCAGCTTCTATTATTGCTTCTATCGTAGGTACGTTCTTTGTTCAGACCCGAGACGGTGGCAAAATCATGAACGCCCTGTACCGTGGTTTATCTGTAGCAGGCATTATTTCTGCTATCGCCTTCTACCCAATCACGATATGGGTACTCGGTGACACCGTTATTCTTGATGGCATTGCCGTTGATTCAATTAACCTTTTCTACTCGGCGTTAATCGGTTTAGCACTAACGGGTGCCATGATTGTTATTACCGAATATTACACTGCAACCGAATTTAAACCGGTTCGACATATCGCTGAAGCCTCTATGACTGGACATGGTACTAACGTCATTGCCGGTTTAGGTGTTTCCATGAAATCGACCGCACTACCAGTGCTCGCCGTCTGTGCCAGTATCTGGGGTGCTTACGAATTTGCA
This sequence comes from uncultured Granulosicoccaceae bacterium, assembly GCA_964542925.1. Classification (GTDB taxonomy): domain Bacteria; phylum Pseudomonadota; class Gammaproteobacteria; order AKS1; family AKS1; genus Sulfuriflexus. Next base: position 20,396 of record CAZIWG010000045.1, read on the forward strand.
GGCCTCTACGGGATTGCCATCGCAGCCACCTCAATGCTATCCATGACCGGTATTGTCGTGGCACTGGATGCCTACGGCCCAATTACTGACAATGCCGGTGGTATTGCTGAAATGGCTGAATTGGATGAAAAAATCCGTGCTATCACTGATCCATTAGATGCGGTAGGTAACACCA
>CAZIWG010000046.1:0-19759 GCA_964542925.1 uncultured Granulosicoccaceae bacterium
TGTTCCGTAAGGAAACTCGCTGGCCTGGTTACTACTACCGTGGTGATGCGATGAAGTTAGATGATAAAGATTGGCATGTACTAACAGTTTCACATCGTGATCGTGAAACAGGTGCATACACCATGGAAAAAGCACCTCTTTACCATCTGGTAGATGATGAATAGGAGTAAAATTTAGTTACGTACGTAACTAAGTTTTACCCAGCTTGTAAAAAAGACCAACAACTTGTTTGTTGGTCTTTTTTTATGGTTTATAATACGTGCCTTTATGACAGTAAGTAACCGTACAAATACTAGGTATTAAGAAGAGTAGAATGATGAATATTATTGAAAATACAGATGAAGAGATTTTAGAGCATGCGCATACTATGTGGGCTGATCTCGTCAAATACTCGAATGAAGGAAACTACGGTGCTTTCACCCGAAATTTTTCAGCATCATTTCAAATGGGTGCAAATGAAATTGAAATGGGTAAGCAATTCGCAAGAAGCGATCTAGCAAAAAACCTATCGGATGATTATTCATATCTTGGCATGATAAGACGTGGTGAGCATGTCACGGTTTTATACAAGCAGATCAACTCTAAAGATAAAGGCGAATGGCTGGGCAGACTTGTGCTGGGTTATGAAAAGGATAAAGTAAAAATCTTTGGCGCGACTTTATTCTAAGATCGCTTATTTTCCAAAACAGGTTTCCTCGTTATGTCAGATACAATTGAAAAAGAAAAATTCGTTGAATTAAATTATAAGGTCATCGATGAAAAAACCGGTGATGTACTTGTTACCGTTGATTACCCCATCGGTTACGTTCATGGCATTAATGATGTGATGAATGAAGAGGTGACAAAACACCTTGATGGTAAAAAAGTCGGCGACATCATCGAAGTACCGATTGATATGAAACAGGTCTATGGTGAGCGAGACGAATCATTAGTGTTTACCGATAATATCGAAAATGTTCCAGAAGAATATCGTGAAATCGGTATGACCGTCACCATGGAAAATGAAAAAGGTGAACCTAAAAGTTTTATTGTCACCCGTTTTGATGATAAGACATTAACGGTTGATGGTAATAATCCTCTATGTGGTCGCGAGGTTGTTTTCGTCTTGGAAGTACTCACTATACGTGACGCAACAGATGAAGAGGTCGATCTTGGCGGTGCAGTAGATGCTGATCCAGATCTTAATGAAATTCTTAGCGAATGAAATTTTCAACTAACACCATATTTTATCCAGATAATAAATCGTTGGAAAAGGCCGTTGAACACTATAAAAGCCTAGATTCCGATGATATCGCTGAGAGTGCGAGTGCTGATAACAGAGGCACTGTCATGGATAATTTTATTTATACCCGCGGTAATTTTGAACAACACCGTTACAGTGCGAATGTGTTTGAAAGTGCACGTGAGTTCCTGCAAGATTTGCTGACGGATGAGTTACGCAATGAATCAGCTAGTAAATGGGCTGAAACACATAATAGCTTAGGTAATATACTGGCAGCACAAGGACAAAATCTAAGAGACGCTGATTTATATAAGCAATCAATTGCATCATTTACGAGTGCATTAGACGTCTTTAGCCAAGCAGATTTTCCACTTGATTGGGCTGCTACACAGTCTAATCTTGGTACAGCACTTCAAGCTTTGGGACGACAAGAAGCTGATGCAAAATTAATGAATAAAGCCATTGATGCTTATACCGCTGCATTATTGGAATATTCGCGAAAAGATACGCCAGAAGAGTGGTCGATAGTCATGTTACAACTTGGCGCCACTTTTCACACCTATGGCAGTTTGCTTAAAGGTAATCGAACTTTTCAAAAGGCAGTTGTTTCTTATAAAAATGCACTCGCTGAACTTGATGCCGATCTTTATGCATTGGAGCTAACTGCAACGCACAATAATCGTGGTGCGGTGCTTCATCATTTGGGTGAATCAGAAGAAAATGCAGATCGTATAGAAGAAGCGATCAGAGCTTATGACACCGCATTAACCGTGAGCATGGAACAGCAGCTTCCCTTTCACTTAGCCGTGTTGATTCGAGTGAATAAAGCCACTGCCAATAGCGTATTCGCTGAAATGACAAAAAATGCGACACTTTCCGAGGAAACAGCGGATGAGTTTGAATTAATTATTGCCTGTTTCCCACATGCGATTCAACCTTTGTGCCTAAAACACTGTGAAGAGCAGTTGATTAAGGCGCGATCTTTGGCGAGTCGCTAGTAATGGGTGAAAAGTATCAATCTATTAGATATTATAATGCCTAGTTAAGAAGATTGTATAATTACCCTGTTATGTTTTTGCGCTAAAAGAGGTAAAATGGGGTATATAAAGATAGTTATTAACTACAATACTTTGTGGTGGCTATCATGAATTTAAGTTAATAGGAGAATTCAAATGAGCGGAGCCGGCCCTAAAACCAGACCAAAAGTGCCTGAAGGTAAATCACAGTTTCTGACAACGACTCAGAAAGAGATTGTTGAAGGAGCGTTTCATGTTGGCTATACCACTACATGGGAACCATTCCAAAAAGAAGTGAAGTACAGCACTCCAAAACGCCCATAAGCTCTTCAGTTGTGTGAACATTTAAGTTTACACGGCGCGATTAGTTTAGTTTTTAAAAAGCACGCTTTTATAGCGTGCTTTTTAATTGCAGTATGAAAATATCAGGACAGAATTTTCAGTTTAAACCCGATCAGAAAGCTGGTAATCAACATCAATAAAAGCCCCAATGTCAGCCAGGAATTTTACTAATCGACCACCAAAACCAACATCTGGGCAGGTATCACCTTTATCAATAGATAAGGTTATCACTACACCAAATCTGGCTGATAAATTGTGGCTTTTACAGATCTCAATAATTTTTTCTTTGATAGGTTCAAGTTGTTTGAAGATGATTTCAGTCATTTTATAAAGATCAACTTCTTCAGTGCCATTATCTGATGTGATAGTACCCGTTGATAATTCCCATGAACTGATCACGGGTTTGTCCATACCACTTCTTGAGCCTGCATTATTGACTGAGGTGGGCTCTACCCCAAGCAGACGTGTTATATCATCGGGATTGAAGTGATAACCTGAAAGTGAGAAGTAAGCACGTCCTTTATTAGATGCCATGGATAGTTTCCTTTTCAGTAAAAAGTAGATACGAGACTGGATTATAACGCATAGACTAAATAGATGGCTTCTATAATTGGAATCATGTAAAAATAACGGCGGAAGTTTAAGCGGTCGAATCCATTGTGAAAATCAATGTTAGTAAATATAAGAAGTCACGGATACGGAAAATGTTATAAAAATACCCTATAATCTTTGTGCTTCAACTTGGTTCAAGTTATGTCTATATAGAGGGTGGTGAAGTTTGTCGTCTGAAGAAAAACAAGTAAAAAAGCGAGACCCTAATAATCCTTGTCTGTTTTGTACTGATCCACGTGGTGTATCACTGCAGCATAAACTTGCTTACAGTGCCCGCGACACCTACGGGGTGAGCCCGGGTCATACGCTGGTTATACCGAAACGTCATGTCGCTAATTTTTTCGAGCTGACGCCCGAAGAGATCGCTGCTTGTATGGAGTTGATAACCGAGGAGCGTAAGCTACTAGACTTGGAGTTTAATCCCGACGGCTACAATATTGGTGTTAACGTGGGCGCTGCAGCCGGGCAGAGTATTCTCCATGTGCACATTCACATTATTCCACGCTATAAGGGTGATGTTGAGAATCCCCAAGGGGGAGTGCGGCACGTGATACCGACGAAGGCACATTACACACGCTAGATGGTATAAATTAATCGGTGTCGTTAGAATAAATAAATCTTCGACAATAAAAAAGGCTGCATTTGCAGCCATATTTATTGTGAATTGAAACAATAATTTAAACTTTAAAGCCACCTACTAGATTTTGAAGATGTGATGCTAATTCAGAAAGATTATTACTTGATTGTGCTGTCTGTTGTGCACTTTGAGCGGAGCTTTCACTAATATCATTAATCGTAGTAACATTGCGGTTAATGTCTTCTGCAACAGTACTTTGTTCTGTCGCAGCGGTAGCAATTTGAGTATTCATTTCATTAATAGTGCTCACGGCCGTTGCAATATTAACCAGTGATGCATTCGCTTCAGAGGCTTGTGAGACAGCTTCACGAGCTTTTTCTTTGCTCTTGTTCATTACTGACACTGCATTACGCGTACCGGCTTGTAAGCGTTCAATCATAGTTTGGATTTCTTCAGTTGATGATTGAGTTCTACTTGCAAGAGTACGGACCTCATCAGCAACAACAGCGAACCCACGACCTTGTTCACCAGCACGGGCGGCTTCAATCGCTGCATTGAGCGCTAATAAGTTTGTTTGTTCAGCGATACCTTTAATAACATCAAGCACCTTACCGATATTGTCACTATCTTCAGAAACAGTATTAATAGCGTTTGAAGCACCTTCAATATCAGAGGAAAGGGAATCAATAGATTGAACAGTAATTTTGACAATATTTTTACCATTTGTTGTATCTTGATCGGCAGAAAGTGCTGCTTCAGCAGCATTCGTTGCACTTCGAGCAACTTCTTGAACTGTAGCCGTCATTTGATGCATCGCAGTGGCGGCTTGAGTTGTTTCCATACGTTGCGTGTCCGCGCTGATAGAAAGTTCACTACCTGCATTTTGTAGAAGATGAGACTCATTATTTAGACTAACAACATCCTCAACAATCTTAGAGATGATTCCTTGTAGTTTAGTAATAAAGATATTGACTGCATCACATAGCTGGCTTATTTCATCATCATTTGGTGTTGGTAAGCGTCTAGTCAGATCACCATTACCATCAGCAAGTTCAAACATAAGATCGGTAGTCGCTTCAAGGCGCGAGACAACAAGTTTCTTAAATAACAAATAAACGACAAAGGAAATAATGATTACAGTAAATAATACAGATAGAATACTTACTGTTATGAAATGGGTGAACGAATCATTAGCAATATTTTGTACATCTGAGATTGCTTTTTTAATTCGATCGTCACTATTCTTAATACCAACATTAACATTTGCTTTTGTCATACCAAGTAGTACATGGCCAATTAGATCACCATCTGAATTGATTTCATATTTGAATTCAATGATATCGGATATATCAGATGGTTTTATAAATTCTGTAAGATTAGAGCTGTCTGGTTTTAGGTATGCTGCATAAACAACATCAGGGTCTTTTTGTGCGCTAATTTGATAGTCTTGCAGGCTTGTGAAGTCATAAGACATTATTAAGTCTGGAGCTGTTTTAGCCATGAATCTACCTAGGCTATTAGCTTTAGATGAAAGCGCTTCTAAGGCTGCATCACTTGCCGTTTTTTGTTCAGATTTTAAAGCATCTTCTGCAAGCTGCATTTGATTATTTGTTGAACTTTTGACCCCCTGAATATGTATAAAAGCTGCAATAGAGAGTGAAATAATCATGCTGAGTAAGATGGGTACAAGGAACTTACCCATTAATGAAATTTGTTTTATATCGTATTTCATTTTATTTGCCTGCTAAGAGTAATTTTATTATGTCGATATGTGCCATCCTTGGCGATTAAATGTATAAAGCTTACAAGTCTTCACCCGTTACAGATTTAACAATTTCACGTACTTTCGCAAAATCAGCATCAGAGGCCTTAACAAAGTTAGTCACTTTTGCTGCTTTTAGTACACCAGGGTCAGTTGTTTTAAGCGATGTCATAATACTTTGTATTTTGTCAGCCTTTTCTTGAGGCATGTCACCTTTGACTGCCCATGCAAGATGAATAAACTTATCACTTTCTGCAAGAATCTTCATTTGGGAAACATCAATTTTCTTAGTAACACCTTTTACTTTTAAAATCACATTACCTGCACCAGCAGCATCTGCTGCCTTGTTATAGACACCAATAACCGCACTAGGTGGGTTTTTAGAAAACTTAACGGTGTAATCTTTTCCTGCAACAAGACCCGCTTTCATTAGTGCGGCTGTCGGGGCAATGAAGCTGCCCATGGCTTTTTTACCACCACCGAAGAGAATTGTTTTACCTTTTAGATCAGCTATCGAATTGATACCGCTATCTTTTCGTACAGATAAGGCACCTGCGATCTTGTTTGAGTTAAACTCCTCATTAACGGCAATCACTTTGTAACCTTTTTCTTTGTGATTTAAAAGGTAGTGATATTGGTTGTAATGAACTAAATCGTATTTACCTGCTTTAGCACCTTTCCAGAATTCTTTGAAATTCTTGGCAACAATCAGCTTAACAGGTTCACCAAGTTCCTTAGATAATTTTTCTGCTAATGGTTTAAAAAATTTATGTGTTTTAGCTACGGGTCGTCGTGGAAATACACCCATCGATAGGTCTGCAAGGGTTGCAGTAGATGTGAGTAACATTGCGGATGACATAGCAAGTATAGGTATTAATTTATTGTTCATATTTCCTCCAAAATTGTGGATGTCCGACCCTAAAACCTGGTTAAGTGACTAGGGGTAAGAACCCTATCGACCCTATGGAAAAGATCTTTAGTACTAATTAGCTATTTATAACTATTTGATTTGCTTAAATATACGAGTTTTGCATTTAGATAAGATACAAAATACGTAAGTAATTCATAAGGTTAAAGTTGATTAAAATAATAGGGAATTAAATAAAATAAATAATTTATAATGAAATACTCATGTAAGAATGAAATTATCAACATAATACTGGAAAATTAATAGAAGCATGGAAGTTGAATAGTGCTGTATGCATTAAAGTTGTTATTGCCAGTCGTCATTCCATCTTGGAATTTTTTCGATGTTATTGTCCCCTCGCCACGTATCCAATTTGCAGTAATAGAGACTGATGATGAGAATAATGTTACGTGGCAGGAATTTAGACCCTGCATCAAAAGGCTATCATTCAGGCGAATGCTTGGTCGAATGTTCTGGAATGCACAATGGAATGAATCCCTTTTTATGATGAGTTGTTCCGAGCGGTTAATGGATTATCCGACGCAACATAGTGAGAATGAGATATTTAAACGATTGATCAGTGACGTAAGATCATCTGGAAAAGAGTATGAAGGAAAGTTAATCAAATTTAGATTGGTATTTGTTCGACGAGAGTCTAATGAATTAGTAGAAGAAATACATTATCAATCAGAATCACGATTAATTAAGAAGTCAATTTAATATGAATTTTGATCTTGCACTGAGGATGACGGAAATCATTCTAGGATTAGCCTTTGTGCAACAGAGTGCAGAACACTTACGAAATTATTTGGACGAGCGGATTATATTTTTCCCCCGATTGATATTAGCAATATTATTGATAGCCGGTTACGAAACAGAATGGGTGATTTTAATTTTATTAGTACTCGGTGTGTTTATCATATATCGATTTGACGGACCGTATAATGGTGGCGCAGATCGAATGGGGTTATTGATTCTAATTTGCATAACTTTAGCGCATTTTTTGCCTTCTAGGTATTGGCAAGAGTTAGCATTTGGTTATCTGGCAATACAGTTGATACTGTCTTATTTTATTTCTGGCTGGGTAAAGGTCATTAATCCACAATGGCGTAATGGTCAGGCATTATCTGATGTGTTTTTATTTTCTGCTTATCCTGTTAGTGAATCATTAAGAAAGTGGTCAAAAGCAAGGAAGTTTTTGTTAATAATGTCATGGACAGTAATAATATTTGAATTATTATTTCCTTTATCAATGATGTCCCCGACTACACTGATAATGGCATTGGTGATCGCAGCTATTTTTCATTTGTCGAATGCCTGTTTATTTGGTTTAAACCGATTCTTTTGGAGTTGGTTAGCTGCTTACCCATCAATTATATGGTTTCAACAGCGTATATTCGATACAATTTGATTAACTCGTTTAAACTTTAAGTGGGATTATTATGGATCGCGATACACTTCTAAAAGCGTCAGAACAGGGCATAATTAGCAAGGATCAAGTTGAATTATTGCTCAATTTTGATGCTGATGTAACAAATCCTGATGCAGATTCGTCGGAAGAGCCATTACGTTTTATTAGAAGCTTTGGGGATATATTTATTACATTAGGGATTATTTTTGTATCAATAGCCACAGCCCAATTTGAATTTTCAGGAATGATGAAGATTATTCCTGTTTTGATTTTAATCGCAACAACAGAGTGGTTGGTGCGAGTACGTCGATTAGCATTACCCGGTATTGCCTTGTTATTAGCAACATTATATTACTCAAGTAAATTTATAGGTCTTTCAGAGCCTGATTTTGAATTAGCTAATATTGCAATACCGACTGCCGTAGCATTACTTTTTTATTGGCGTTACAAGATGCCATTTACACTACTGCCCATTGCACTGGGTTTGCTCAGTATGGTGACGGTGTTAGTCAAGAGTAATATCACAATGGAGCAAATTCAGTATCTTGTTGTGATTTACGGATTGATAATTTTCACGGTGGCAATGTGGTTTGATTCAAGAGATGTAAAAAGACAAAGTCACCTTAGTGATGCGGCATTTTGGTTACATTTGCTTGCTGCACCGCTGGTAGTACACGGCGTGATGATGACGTTATTAATAGAGACAGAAGCATCGGTATTTACAGAGTTATATATTATTTTATTTTTCACAGGTTTTTTTCTAATTGCCCTATATGTTGATCGTAGAGCGATATTGGTATCTAGTATTTCTTATGCTATCTATGCCATTGTGGGCTTAGCTGCGAGTAACAAGATTCAAATAGAGAATGTGACCTTGCTTATTTTTATTGCTTTTGGTGCGTTTATTATTGTTTTTGGTGTTTACTGGTACAGGATACGGGCAATGATTTTTTGTAAATTCAATGATGCTAAGTTATCTAAATATGTCCCGGAAATTATTAGATAGATGGATAAAAAAATATTGCATGAGCGACTTATTTCCACTCTTGAAACACTCAGTCAGAATGCGGCGGATGCAGCCTTGCAGGCACATGACACCGCAACAAACAAAGAATGTGTGGCTGAGAATAAATATGATACATTTGGTTTAGAGGCATCGTATCTCGCACAAGGTCAGGCTAAACGCGTAGCTGAATGTGAAGCAGATCTGCATGCTTATAGATTGCTTTCTGTTGTTGATTTTGAGGCTGATGCGGAAATTGAACTAGGCGCACTGATAAAGCTTGTGGATGAAAGCGCGGAACAATATTTATTTCTAGGGCCTGTCGCAGGTGGTATTAAATTGAGTATTGAAGGTAAAGAGATAACGATCATTACGCCCTCATCCCCACTGGGGAAGGCGCTTATAGGTTGCACTGTAGGGGATGAGGTGACATTAGCGGATAAAGCCAATACTTATACTATTGTATCTATTCTCTAACTTAGCTATTAAATATAGGCTCGAGTCGTTCAAGATCATTAATGACTTGCCATTGACCGCCACCCGATTCAACTTTGTTGCGCCACTTTTCTAAGCGATCCAGGTATTCAACTGGATCAATATTATCACTGCGTAGTTTGGTAACATTAATAGCAATAACGCGGTAGCCTTCTAGGTTGATAGGAATATCTCTATTATAGCCAGCCTTAATTTCTTCTTTTAAATCAGAAAATATTAAGATGGTTTTGATACCAGATTTAGCCTCATTCATATACTCAACAGCCTGTAGCATGCCGCCGGTAATATCAGTGTAGGCACTGGGTTTTACATCTTCAATGAATTGATTGATGCTTTCTCTAAATAAACGCTTTTGTTGATTAGCGAGACTGGGGCGATCTTCGAAGGTTTGTTTTTGCACAATATCTTTTTCACTAAAGCTGCCTGTATCGACGCGTGCGACCACAAAGGTATCACCGGGGTTAAGTTTTGCTAAGGTAAAATTAATAATACGTTGTGCTTGTGTTAATTCAGTTGTGTAAGTTCCTGATGTATCTATTAACATATAAACACCTTTTGAATAAGATGTTTGCTGTGAGCAGCTAGCTACCAATAAACTACTTGATACTAATAATATTTTTAGTATTGATTTCAACATAGTCGTATTTCCTTATAGCAATGTATTGGTCTCATTTTGAGGCGATGGTTCTGGGCTAAGAGGACCGATTTGATTATTTTTGTGCTTAATCATGGTCTCTATCCAGAGTGGTGCGAAAATGATGAAATCATAAAGTTGAATAAGCGCATTGCCCATGAATTTAATGATGTCACCACCTAAGCGTAAAGCCCATTCGATAATTTGCAGTACGCCGATAGTCATAGTACCTAGCACAGTTCGCATTGAATGGATGAATGATTCGAGTGGTATAGCAACGAACATCAGTGCAAAAGGAAGAATAAAGCCCATACCCATTTGGGCAGCAGTCGTAATCCAGAGGTAGGAGCTCTGTGCAACAATACTAATATTATCGCCGCGTAAAATGGCGCGTGTGGCGGCATCTTCTTCCATCAAAAGCTCACGCATGAAGGCAAGACTGGCTTCGATACAGGCAAGGAAGGTAAGAATGGTAATAAACACCACCGCCATTCGTATGCGAACTTTATCATTTAAGGCACCAATAATAGGAAATAGGCGTGTGATACGCATGGTTTCCATAAAAAATAAACCCATGGCAATTTCGAGTAAGATAATTACTAATGCCGCAACGGTATTGATTTGAAAACCTGCAATGTGACTAGTACCGCCAACCATTTCAGATAAAGGTCGTGCGATAAGGTGAAAATTAATAATAGCGCCACCCACAGCAATAGTGAGCACAATACCGGAGATAAAGAATTGGGTCATCGATGATGAGGAAAGCATTTGTTCAGAGCGATCGGTTCGTTTTAAGATTCCTTCGTATTCATCCATGTGCCGGTCAATGCTAACGCTACGTGAAAACAAGCTACCAATATTTTTCTCAACTTGATTAAGTAGGCTAAGAACCTTACGCCAATGCGGCATCATCGTTTTGAGGTGATTATGGCGTGTTTGGTTAGAAACACGATATTCATCTAGGGTTTTATCATTGGCTTTAATCAAAGAACCATGAATATCCTCAAGAATATCAGCCACCACCGGATCACCTTTTGAGGGTATTTTAGCAACCGCTTCAACTGCCTTTACCCAGCCGGGAGGATTGGGCGGCACTTCAATACTGTTCTTATAATCTTCATCTATTTGATTAATCTCATCACTTAAGATTCGGTGTATTGCAGGATATTCAGAAAGGTCGCGTCGAACAGAGGCTTCAATACGATCGAACTCACGTTCAATTATACGTTCACTGGCTTCGCGTCCCTGCGCTAACAAGACTTCTTTATTGCGTTGCTGTAAACGTTTCTCGGCATGCATAATGGAGTGCGCAGAAAGACGCATAGCATTATGGATAACGCGTGAGAGAGCACGGATACTATAATGTGCTGGTGTGCGTGCTAGATACAGTGAGACGACAATGGCGAGTAACCAAATTAATCCAGAAAAGAAAGCGCTTGGTACAATCATGAAGATATCAGATGACATATAAACCTCCTCGTAAACACATCATCGAGTCATGATGTTGAAGGAAGTATGAGTAGTTTGCGGTGAATAAACTGCCAAATGAGTCACAGTTTATTGGGGGCTAGGTCACGAAATGAGTATTTTATAGCCTAAAGTAGAGGTTTATTTATCCCAGCGGATCTCTAACGCGGTGATGGGCCCGATGGTTGTGCGTCGAAAGCTACGGGGCATTGTTGATTGAGTTTTTGAGGTTGGTATTTTACCGCCCATTAATTCTGCTCGATGTTGAGGATATAAAGGGCGTTGCTGTGGATCGGCATAGCCTTCCGGGTAAATGGGTTGGGTTGTCTGTAAATTATATTTATCGGTTGCTCCAACGGTATGTAAAAGCTCATGGGCAATAACGATATTATTCGATTGATTGTATTGGTTACTAGAAAAAGCATGCACAACACCAATAAGACCTTTCGCTAAACCAATCGAATGGGGGACACGTTCAACATTGTTAGGATCGTAATAAACCACAAATATTTGAATATCGGGTGCAGGTCGAGGATCGGTATTATGTGTCCATGTCCAAAAGCGTAGTTTCATACTCCACCACATGACTTGAGGGATATTGCCACCAATAGGGGGTAGTGGTGGTTTCGATTTAACTTGTGGTGAGATGGAAATAATAAAGGGTTCGGTGGTGACATTGATATATTTAGTGGCTTGTTGGGACATATAACGACTAATGGCAGCAAAACGGTTATCAGAAAGACCATTTATATATGATTGTGTTGACTGACTTCCATCACCGTTAATAGGGTAAACATAGACATAAAGCGGCTTATTCCAGCTTGTTACACGTTCTTTTGTTAGGTAGGCCGAAGCAGAAACAAATAGTAAAATTATGAGTGCAAATAAAATACGTACTTGTTTAAACATATTATTCCTTCAATAAGGCGGTTTGCATTTCAGCGGGGCTGACAGGTAATTGTAAGATAGCATGCAGTGGAAATAATTCCTCAAGCTTAGAAGCAAACTGGCGTTCTTCTTTACTGACTAAAATGATTACTTTTGTATTGAGAGAATATTTCGGCAAACTATGTAACATAACATCAAGGTTACTAATATTTACTCCCGCATAGTTATTGCCATAACCGTAGAAAAACTCAGCAACGATGAAATTGGGCTCATGCTTTAGATTATTGATGGTTTTTCGTAAAGAGTTAAAACGTGTTTCAGCTAAGTTCAAGGATGCATATAACGCTGAAAAATCAGGATGCATTGAAGATTCTATAATGGAGAATATTTTTTTTGGCATAGTATGCCTTCGTTATTAACGGTAACGATCCACTAATTTATTTTTTAGTTGTTGGTGCATATGCTGTAACAAAGTTTCGGTTGTTTCCCAATCGATGCATGCATCAGTGACGGACACGCCGTATTGAAGTTGGGAAAGATCGTCAGGTATAGCTTGATTCCCCCAGCCAAGATTTGATTCCAACATAAAACCAATAATGGATTGGTTACCTGCATTGATTTGCTCAAGGCAATTTTCAACAACGTTGGCTTGATTGGCAGGATCTTTACTTGAATTGCCATGGCTACAATCGACAGTAATATTGAGAGGTAAATCGGCGGCAACCAGTGCTTTTTCACATTCAGCAATATGTGTTGCATCATAGTTTGGTTTGCCACCGCCGCCACGTAAGACAACATGACCATAGCGATTACCACGTGTCTTAACCACGGTGCATTGGCCTTGTTGGTTTATGCCGAGAAAATTGTGAGGTTGTGATACAGAGTGCAAGGCATTGATGGCGACATCAAGGCTACCATCGGTGCCATTTTTGAAACCAACGGGTGTGGAGAGACCGCTTGCCATTTCACGGTGTGTTTGAGATTCGGTGGTACGCGCGCCAATCGCTGACCAAGTAATCAGATCAGAGAGGTATTGTGGCGTAATGGGGTCGAGTGCTTCGGTCGCAGTGGGTATGCCCATCTCCGCCAAGGCTAGTAGTAACTCGCGTGCTTTATACAAGCCCTTTTCAATGTGGAAAGAATCATCCATGTAAGGGTCGTTAATAAGACCTTTCCAGCCGATTGTAGTACGCGGTTTTTCGAAGTAAACCCGCATAATCACATAAAGCGTATCACAGACTTCAGCGGTAAGTTTTTGTAGTTTTTCAGCGTACACCAGTGCTGCATCGGTATCATGAATAGAGCAGGGGCCAAGAACGACGAATAGTCGTTTGTCATCATGATCCAAAATCTGCTGGACAGTGTCACGGCCGGCTAACACTGTTTTTTCTGCTGTTTCGCTGAGTGGCAGCGCTTGTTTGACGACCGCAGGCGTTGGAAGTAGATCCTGAGAGAGGACATTAATATTGTTTAATTGCTGGTCGCTCATACCTTGAAAACTCACGTGCCATAAAAGCGCGCATTTTAACTTATTTTTACTGATTTTGCGCGGCTTAAATAGCGCCAGATTAATGTTGGTGCTTGTCACAAGAATGCTCTAAATGGCTTTGTCTTGCTTGATCAGCCTGTTCTAAAGCCGTTTGGATGCCTGGGTGGTCTTTCATTGCTTTTTCAAGATCATGTCGCTTGAGACGATACAAGGTCGTCGGTGTCAGAGTAGTTACGCTAGCGTTACGTGGTACATCATGAAGCAGAGCCATTTCACCAAAGAAATCACCTGCAGAAAGGATGGCGAGTGCTTGTTGTTCATCATCACGGTGTACCTGAACCTGACCTCGAGCAACGAGATACAAGCTATCACCGTGGCTACCTTGTTTGATGATGTTTTCTCTGGATGGAAGACTCATCACCTCCATATGGGAAGCAACTTGTTTAAATTCCTGTTTGCCGAGTGTTTTACAAAAAGGCACTTTGCAGAGTAGTTCTTCTGGGCTGAGTATGAGGCTATCTGTATCCTGAATACTTAATTTCCAGAGATGCTGTTCTCGTTTCTCTAACATTGTATGAGCAACACCGGAAGGAATTTCACCATGCCGGCGTCGGTGTTTAATCGATTGTACTTCAGATAGAAGAATGAGGCGTTGACCATGCCGCTCTTGCATAGTATTGACGAATTCTGGGTAGAGTTCATTCATTTGTGTAATATTAGTTTGGGCATAGTCACGCCAGCGTTGATATTGCTCAATGATTGGTTTGAGCTTTTGCTGAGGCGTCTTATCATTGTGTTGAACAGTATTAAGGTACATGAGTACCTCATCCGAGGCTTCAACATGTGCCCACGATATTTCATATTCATGTGCAATGAGACGTAGTCGAAGTTTTTCTGCGTAGGGGTGTAACCCCGGTAGGTTAGCAAGAATATGGATAAGTGCTTTAAATAATCGTCTTCGTGGTAAACGGTTTTGAGCAATACTATGGTATTGACCTTGATAGCGAATAGTCTCAATTTGTAAGGATAGCACGGGTAACATATCTCGCAGTGCGGATTCGCTTAGATGCCCGTTATTATAAAGTTCGATGTAATGACTTTTTTCCATTGCGAAGCAGCGTAGCGTAATAAGATTGACTTCATCTTGTTCGCTAAGATGTTTTTTTCTTAATGAGGCGAGGTGATGTTCTGCATGTTTGAGTGATTGCTTACATTGATGCTCTAAACGTTGAATAATTTTTTTATTAAATTGGTCTGATCTTTTTAATTCAGGTAATCGCGATAAAGCATGCTGATTGGCTGATACATTTCCAATCGCCTGAGCAACTTGATCGGCTATAGGTAGTTTATTTAAACCTAATTTTTGAACTAGCCATTCCATGCTCAATCCTTGTACAAGCAACGTAAATAGAACAACTCCCATGACTACGGCAACAAAAATATCAAAATAAGCAAAATCAGGTAGGCTTAGCACAATTGCAATAGCTATTGCTCCACGTAAGCCGCCCCACACCATAACGGTTTGGTAAGCATGATTAGTAATTTGAGTATGGGGTAAGCGATTTACCAATGGGATAAGACCGTAGACAACAATCATGCGTGATAGCAGCATGGCAAACAATACCCACAAAAGAATATCAACACTTTCAAGAATAGCGCTAAATTCAACACGCATGCCAACCATTAAGAAAATAAGTGCGGTTGCAACGAACCCCATGTATTCCCAGAAATGATGTACATAAGTTCTAACTGAGGCAGATACTTTATATTTCCCCCAACTACCAAGCATCAGTCCAGCGGCAACGGTTGCCATGACACCACTTACATGTAGCCATTCTTCAGCAACTAAAAAAGACGCATAGGCAAGAATAGTCGTTAAAGTTATTTCAATCGCCGGATCGCTATGTACTGTGCCTAATATGAGACCGGTTATCCAGCCTAGAACAAGACCTACTAATAAGCCACCGACAAAGACGATAAAAAAATCACTTATTCCAGTGAGAACATGACTACTGGTTACGTCACTATTGGCGATAGCAATGAATAATAAAATTTTCGCTAATACAATAGCGGTTGCATCATTAAATAAACTTTCACCTTCGACTAATATTGTTAGCCGTTCAGGTGCGCCAAGACGTTTAAACAGGGCAATGACAGCAACGGGATCAGTTGCGCTGAGTATTGCTCCGAGGAGTAATGCGAATATTAATGGGATCTGTGTTGTAAGATGAACAATGCCACCGATAATGGCGGTTGATAATAGTAAACCGGGTATGGCCAATACTAATACAGGTAATAAGTTGTGCCAGAGTTGCCGAGCATCGAGGCTATAAGCAGATTCAAATATTAACGTTGGTAGAAAAACATAAAGAATTAGATCAGGTGATAAGCTAATGCCATGCAAGGTATTAAAAATATTCGGATAATACTCAATTAATGATGAAAAAATAATGCCAACGATAACTAGCAAAACACTAAAGGGGAGGTGTACACGTTTACTCATTGCCAACGTAGCTGCCGCTATTAATAATAGAGCAATGGTGCCTGCTACATTGTCAGCAAGGAGTGAAGTATGTTCCATATCGTTAGTCGATAACTTCCCGGATGGCTATGCGTAAAGGTTACCATTGTTTAAGATTTTTCTAAACGAACTAAGACGTTTGTTTTTTGTGGGATAAAAAAAGCAGGCTTCGAATCGAGAGCCTGCTTTTTTGAAAGTAGTGAAATAAAACTTAGTTTCGATATAAACCTCGTTCACTAGCACGTTCTTCCTGTTTAACCTGAGTTAACACAAGCTTGAGTGCTTCCAGATAAGGAACAGTGCCGTTGTTGCGAATGATGTCGCGACCTTCGCGGCTATGTGCATATTTAATAAATTCCCTCACTTCAGCGTATTGCTTGCCACTACTATTCATTGCTAAGTAAAGAGGACGGTAAAGGCCGTATTCACCTTTGCGAATATTATCGTAACTGGGCTCTTTGCCGTCAAGTTTGAGATTTTTTACTTTACGTTTGCGTGCAGAACTAATACCAGTGACACCGATTGCGTTTACATCTTTGACAACAGCTTTTTCTAGAGGGCCTGATGATTTCACAAATTCAGTGGCTTTGAAATTTTGGTTGTAGTTAGCAAAAACCAGTTTACGTAGCGCACGACCGACACCCGAAATTTTACCTTTACGTGCCATTAAGCGAATAGGTGCATTGTTGCCGCCGAGTTGTTTCCAGTTGGTGATTTTACCAAGGTAAAGCCCACGAATTTGATCAAAGGTAATATTGTTGACGGGGTTATCTGGGTGCACGATCACGACTAACGCATCCCAAGCAACCGGTTCAAGTATGGCACGGCTTTCTTCCGGTGCACTACCAATTTTGTAACGACAAGCTCCGCCCATATCTGCGTTGTTTGCGGCAACTTCACGAATGCCGCGTGTTGCTCCACCACCTTGAATGTCAATGATGACACCGGTTTTCTTTTGATAAGCGGCAGCGAGTTCTTTCATAAAGGCTTTTTTGGAAATACCGCAACCTACCCATTTTAGTGTGACAGGTTCTTTGGCTATGGCTTGCCCCATATTGAGCAGCAAAGCGATGGATAATAATGTGATGAGTGATTTCATGTTCCTACCTCTTCCTACCAAATGAGTTCAATATGGTTTTTTTATAATATGGAATCTGAGTATA
Organism: uncultured Granulosicoccaceae bacterium; assembly: GCA_964542925.1. Classification (GTDB taxonomy): domain Bacteria; phylum Pseudomonadota; class Gammaproteobacteria; order AKS1; family AKS1; genus Sulfuriflexus. The sequence goes on from CAZIWG010000046.1 coordinate 17,510, forward strand.
GTCTATATAGAGTAGTTTGGTGCCCCTGAGTTCAAAATAAGCATAAAAAATCCCCATCAGATTGTCTTGGCTCGAGACCTTGATAAAACAGGCTGTAACGATATTCTGGCGCTAGCTAAATTTTTACTGATCCTAGTGGGGTGATTGCATGCAAATTTCATATGGTGAAATAGATACAGTATATAAGGCATAGTATTGCGATGGCTTGTCTAGAGCGGATTGAGCCGTTAAGGTGTCCTCTCAAGAGAAATATTGGTGAGTTGGTCGATGCGGTGATGGCAGCCAGTTTAGTGAAATTTACTAATACGACACGTAACTTATATAAAATGAATTCATCAAATTACATCGGCGAAACAGACGATTACGCATTAATAGATTTTGGTGCGGGTCGCAAGCTTGAGCGTTTTGGTGATTATCTTATTGATCGTCCTGCTCCGCACGCAAATAACAAATCACATAAGACACATTGGCAAGCAGACTGGATTTACAGTGGTACACGTGTAACGGATGGCGAATGGAAAGCACAGCGGGATAATTTACCAACAGATTGGCAAATGACAATGTCGGGTCAAGTGATGCATTGTCATTTAGGTAAAGGGGGGCAAGTCGGTGTTTACCCGGAACATGCGGTCTGTTGGCAATGGATTCGTGGGCGACTTGAAGGTTGTCATCACATGGATGAACTGAAAGTGCTTAATTTATTTGCCGGAACAGGCGGTGCAACGCAAGCGGCCGTCTTAGCCGGTGCACAAGTGACCCATGTTGATGCTCAGACATCACAGTTAGCGTTAGCGCGTTTAAATGTCGGTGATCGTGGTGCACGTTTTATTAAAGAAAATGTCATGAGCTACGTGGAACGTATGCTTCGAAACGGTGAACGTTATCATATGGTGATCATGGATCCGCCAAGTTTTGGCCGTGCACCCAAAGGAAAAGTATGGGATATCCGTTGTGACTTTCAACCGCTAATAAAATATTTACCACGATTAGTCACTGACGATTGTCGTGGCGTATGGGTGTCACTACACACGCAGGACATGAAAGCAGAAGAGATCGCTGATTTAATTAATCAAGTACAACCGGGTAAGGCAACACCATTTGAACTGGGTACACAAACGGCTGATGGAAAGGTCTTGGCATCAGGCGTTGCGGCAGTATGGCAAGGTGTAGGTTCATTGTAACACCAGTGTTAGCGCAGTGCGTCCTCGTGCAATTGAGAGTTGTATGCCACGAGAATTTGCAGCAGCGATTTTTTTAGCCTCTACGGTTGAATGCACGGGCTGTTGGTTAATTTTGGTAATGATATCGCCTTCTCGTAGTCCAGCTGCAGCTGCAGGGCTATGTCGTTCTATGCGTGAAATAACAATGCCTTCAATTTTCCCATACGCAGGATTATCTTCAACAAGATTTGAGAACTCTGCGCCGCTAAGGCGTTTATGTAATTCACTTGCCTCAATGCTTAGCTTTTTAGAACGTGAAATTTGTACAGTCATTTTAAATTGTTTGCTATCACGCAGTACGGTTAGATTGACCCGCGTCCCTAGTCGCAATAAACCGATGGTGTTATGTAAGTCATCGGCTTTATGTACATCGCGTTGATTCACTTTTTTGATGACATCCCCCACGCGTAAGCCGGCTTTATCCGCAGGGGAGTTTGGAATGATTTTTACCACCACTGCACCGTGTGTGTTGGGGGCGAGATTAAAGGCTTGCGCCAGTTCTTGTGTAAGATCTTGAGCCTGTGCACCGAGGCGACCACGTTGCACGCTGCCGGTGTCAATAATTTGTGCCATAATTTCTCGTGCCATATTAATGGGGATGGCGAAACCGATACCAATATTGCCACCACTGCGCGAATAAATAGCATTGTTAATACCCACCAGATGTCCGCGTAAATCAATCAGCGCACCACCAGAGTTGCCCTGATTAATTGAGGCATCGGTTTGAATATAGTCTTCGAATCGCCCAATACCGAGGCCACTGCGATCCAGTGCGCTAACAATTCCTGAAGTGACGGTTTGCCCCAGTCCAAACGGATTACCAATGGCTACCACAAAATCGCCTACACGGAGTTTGTCTGAATTGGCTAAGGGCAGGGCAGTTAAATGCTCGGGATCTATTTTTAAGACCGCAATGTCCGTATCAGGATCGGTGCCGAGTAATTTAGCATCAAACTTACGACCATCTTGTAGGCTCACCGTAATAATATCGGCTTTTTGAATGACATGATTATTGGTCAGAATATAGCCT
>CAZIWG010000047.1:0-18750 GCA_964542925.1 uncultured Granulosicoccaceae bacterium
CGAGCTTAACGGGTGGTACATCAGGTAATCCAATTACCGTTACTTTAACCAACGGCGAAGTTATTACGATTGCCGCGGGTGCAACCAGTGGCAGTGTGAGTATTGATGCGCCAAGCGATGATGCATTCATTGATGCAAGCACAATAAATAATAGTATTGCCAGTGCTGTAGAAGCTGCAGGCGCGACTACGTTAGAGAACCTTGCCTTGGCTGGTGATACCAGCGTCACTACGAGTGTCACAGATACAATTGACGATACTATTTTAAGTATCAGCGGTCCTGCATCAGTGAATGAAGGTGGCACAGCAACTTATACCGTTAGTGTTGATAATGCACCTAACACAGACCTATTCGTTGACGCGGTTACTGGATACATAACAACAGATGCCGGTGATTTAACCCCCGTTGTTACTACCGTAATGATTGCAGCAGGAACAACATCAACGACTTTTGATGTTGTAACAACCAATGATGTCGCTGTCGAAGGTAATGAGACATTTACGGCTTCAATTAGCTATAACAGTGGCGGTAACTATGAAAACCTAGTGATAGGCACCAGCACTGTTACGACAACAATCATTGATAATGATACGGCTCCTGTTGCTATTGATGATAATTACACAACAGATGAAGACACAAGTATTACAGGTAACGTCATTACCGATACGACTGGCGGTGGACCTGATAGCGATGCAGATGGTGACGCTGTTTCAGTTAGTGCTGTCAACGGTGTTGTTGCAAATGTTGGTGCAGCCATCGTTCTTGCGAGTGGTGCAACATTAACGGTTAATACAAACGGTAGTTACAGTTATGACCCAACAACGTCGGCTACCTTTAATGCGCTTGCGGTTGGTGCAAGCTCAACTGATAGCTTCACTTACACAATTACAGATGGCAATGGTAACTTTGATACAGCCACAGTAACGTTGACAGTAACCGGTGTTAATGATGGTCCGGTTGCCGTTGCTGACACAAATGCTGTTCAAGAAGATATTACACTTTCTACTACAGGCAATGTATTACCAAATGACAGTGATCCAGACGGTGATACCTTAACGGTTTCAACACCAGGAACATTTAATGGCACATACGGAACATTAGTCTTAGCAGCCAACGGTTCTTACACTTACACGTTGAACAATGCAGCGGCAAATGTACAAGGTCTAGCTGCAGGCCAACTTGTTCAAGATGTCTTTAACTACACTAACTCGGATGGTAATGGTGGAACGGCTTCATCTACCTTAACAATTAATGTATCAGGCAATAATGATGCACCTGTTGCCGTTGACGATGCCTTTACTACTAATGAAGACATCTCGTTAATTGGTAATGTACTGAATGATAATGGTGGCGGCGTTGACTTTGATGTAGATGGTGATGCGATATCTGTTGTTGCTGGTGTCTTTGCAACAACAAATGGTGGCAGCGTAACAGTCAATGCGGATGGTACGTTTAGTTATACACCTGCTCCTAATTACAATGGACCAGATAGCTTTAATTACACGATAACAGATGGTTCATTAACTGATGTTGGTACGGTTAATATTACAGTTAATCCTATTAACGATGTACCCGTTGCAGTTGCTGATACGGGTTCAGTACAAGAAGATGTCACCTTAACAGTTAGCGGTAATGTCTTAACCAATGACAGTGACCCAGATGGCGATACGTTAGTTGTTTCAACACCGGGAACAATTGTAGGTACCTACGGTAGCGTCATTATCAATGCGGATGGTTCTTACACTTATACGTTGAACAATACTGCGGCAAATGTTCAAGGTCTTGCTGTAGGTCAAGTGGTACAAGATGTCTTTAATTACACCAACTCTGATGGCAATGGTGGCACAGCTTCATCAACGTTAACAATTAGTGTGACAGGTACTAACGATGCACCGATTGCCGTTCCAGATACCGGTGCAGTTCAAGAAGATACGACCTTAACAGTGAGTGGTAATGTCTTAACTAACGACAGTGATATAGATGGTGGTGCTTTAGTTGTATCAACACCTGGAACATTTGTTGGTACTTACGGTAGTGTGACCATTAATGCGGATGGTTCTTACATTTACACGTTGAACAATGCAGCGGCAAATGTTCAAGCTCTTGCTGTTGGCCAAGTAGTGCAAGATGTCTTTAACTACACCAACGCTGATGGTAATGGTGGCACTGCTTCATCAACCTTAACAATTAATATAAATGGTTCGGATGATGCGCCGACTGTTGGCACAGCAACATCAACGGTTTCAGAAGAAGGTTTAATCGGTGGTGATGCTGATACGGTAGGAACACCAACTGACACAACCGATTCTGCTACAGCTTCTGGTACGGTTGCTATCGTTGATCCAGATGGAGATCCCGTAACAGTAACGTTAACAGCACCTGCGGATGGTGCCTTTACCTCTAATGGCGCTGCAATTACTTGGGCAGGCACAGGCACTTCAACATTAACGGGGTCTGCGAATGGCTCAACCGTTGCAACCTTAACGATTGATGCAGCGGGTAACTACACCTTTACCTTATCAGGACCATTTGATCACCCCGTTGCAAATCAGGAAGATGTATTAGACATAGCCTTCGATGTGAGTGCAACAGCTAATGGTGTAACAACGACTACGACGAATGCAGTTACTATTAGTATCGAAGATGATTCTCCAGTGCCAGCACCAGCGACTGATGTGTTCTACACTTTAGATACTAACCTTTCAATTATCCTTGATATTTCTGGCAGTATGAATGCCACGGATGGTGTTGCAGGTGCAACCCGATTACAAAGTGCTGTAGATTCAATTAAGTTATTGTTATCAAGCTATGATTCTCTGGGTGATGTCAGAGTTCAACTCATTACATTCGAGTCTAATTCAAACACACTTGATGATTCAGGTGTTGGGGGAACCGGCACAACGTGGATGACGATTGCAAATGCTAATTTAGTGCTTGATAACGTGGCCGCAGCGGGTGGTGGTGGCGGAACAAATTATGATGCGGCGCTTACTGAGTCAATAAATTCATTTGGTGATGCGGGACAACTTGGTAACACGACTCAAGGTGTGCCCGATACAGCACAAAATGTAACGTACTTCCTTTCTGATGGTCAGCCACAGTCGCCAAATGGTAGTCAAGGAATTGATTCGGCAGAAGAAGCTGTTTGGACTAATTTCCTAATAGCGAATGATATTAATTCATTTGCTCTTGGTATTGGCACGGGTGTTTCTATAGGGCCACTTGGTCCAGTGGCTTATGATGGTCAGGGAGCTCGAAATCAAGATGGCATTCTTGTAACAGATTTCGCCGATCTTGATGCAGTTCTTTCTGGTACGGTAATTGATACGACGGCAACAGGGTTCTTAAGTGGTTCGATTACAGATGGAATTGTATTTGGTGCAGATGGTGGTTATTTAGAGTCTATTACAACACCATCAGGTGCTATTTATAATTACAATCCAACAACCAACACATTGTCGGTTGATAATACAAATGGAACCGATCCAACTGTTAGTTATAATATGGCGACCAGCACGGTTACTATTACTGATGTTGATGGTGGCGTACTAGCAATCAACTTCACTACAAGTAGTTATACGTTTAACGCACCACCGAATCTATCCAGTGGCGGTGGTAGCAGTGTCATCTTTAACTATACATTGGTTGATAATGATGGTGATAGGGTGACGGAATCAGCGACCTTTACCGTTGAACAAACTATTATTGATAGTGATGTGGGAACGTTTACGACGGCCTCAGCAAATGCTGATCTATTGATAGGACGGCCTACTACAGGTGCTGTAACAGGCACTTCAGTTGTAACGGGTACTGTGGCTTCAGGCAATACATATATTGGCCAGAATCCTGGTCAGGTAGCGTTTAGTTATGACAGTGGATTAGCTGGAGTAACGGTCGCATCAATCACGATTAACTTAAGAGGTGGAACGGATACTAATGCCCGCTTTGATGCAAATGGATTGCAAGGTGGAGGTGGTCCTGCCTTAGTTGGCCTGACGGGTATAACTGCAGCTGACATATCATTTTCACCAGACGATACACAAAATGATAGTTTTATTTTGATGATTAGTTTTGAACCAGGTACATTTGATATAGGTGATAGCTTTGCATTCAATGTAGATACTGATGGTTTAGGTGGTGATAATGGTGCTGATTATGCAGGAAGAGGAGTTCCTTTTACTATCACCTTCAGTGACGATAGTACTCAAACGGTAGTTTATACTTCAGATGGATCAGGTGGCAGCACTGGTGCTACCGCAACACCAGTCTCAATACTGGAAGGTGTCACCATCGATGGGCTTGCTGGTGATGATATCCTAATTGGTACACTCGGTGCTGATACTCTTGATGGCGGCGCAGACGATGATCGTCTTGAAGGTAAGGAAGGTGATGACACCTTAATGAGTGGCGGAGGTAATGACGTACTCATTGGTGGTCTAGGTAATGACATCATTGTTGATGATGCGGCTTCACATAGCCGAATTGTCTTTAACTTCGAAGATGTGGGTAATGGCATTGATACAGTTTATGGTTTCGATAATATAGCAGGTGGTTTGAGTGCTGGTGCTGAGGGTGATGCGATTGATATCTCCGATATTTTGGCAAATACGGCTTATATTGAAGGCACCTCTGACATTAATGATTTTGTCACAGCAAGTTATAATGCGGGCACAGGCGATGTCACTCTGAGTATCGATACTTCTGGCACAACGGGCGTGACCGGAACGGCATTAGTTGTTTTACATGATGAGGCTGCCCTCGGTAGTTCGGCATCAACCGGTATTGATGCGACGCTAACTGTGCAGCAACTTTACGATACGGGTGTCTTAATCACTATTTAGATTTCAGTTTAGTTTGTTTTAATCTTGACCAATAACCTCGGGAACTCTGAGGTTATTGCATTTTTGAGCATAAAAAACATTCACTTTTGCTAGTACTCGTCTATAATTCCCATGTGCCAATTAGGTTAATAATTGCGTTAAGCATTTGATTTTTATCTAAGGCATCGCTGGTCGTGGGGACTGGTAAATGGTGGGAATTGGGTAATATGTGATTGTTTCTTTGTACAAATATGAGCAATTGCCAAAAATTACCTACAAGACAATAAATAGTAACGTATGATAGGATATGCGCATTATAACACCATGTTTTTTGGTGTTTTTTTCTGCACCATCTATGTTTTGGAAGGATAAGGTCAGTGGTAGACAGTAAAAATACGAATAATAAGCTTCGACAGCTTTCTATTGCAGTGGCTTTAACGCTTCCGATTCTGCTCAATGGCAGTTATGTGACGGCTGCTGAGGTGGCACTATCAAAGAGCGCACAAGCAACATCGGTTCTTCATCCTGATTCGCAGTTATTCACCCTTCATCCTGCTTATAGCAGTGATTTGGCAACACTCACCACTGAAGATAAAAAACGCCTTGGTGAGATAGCGAAACGATTTAAAGATAAAATTATTTTTCAAGTGAGCGTATCTGGGCATACCGATTCATCCATTATTCGTGCACGTTCACAAGGCTTGTATGCAGATAACTACGTGCTGTCATTGAGCCGTGCACAAAATGTTGCAGATTATCTCAAGCTATTATTGAAATTAGATGCGTCGAAAATTCAAGTATCAGGTCGTGGTCCAGATGTACCGATCGCAACCAATGCAACTCAAAAAGGTCGTGCGACGAACCGCCGTGTTGAATTGGTTATACGTGCAATGGATGTTATTGCACCTGTTGCAGTTAAAGAACCCGTTAAGACGGAACCCGTTGCCGTTAAAAATGGCTTCACATTAGAAAGCGCTGTGAAAAAAGCCTTAGCATCAAATCCAGATGTCTTTATTCAAGTTAACGAACGTCGTGCGCGCAACGAAGAAGTAGAAAGAGCTAAAGCAGGGTACTTGCCTACATTAGATTTGAATGCAGGTATTGGTTCAGAACGCAGTCGCAATGCTTCAACACGGGCACGTGGAGAAGAGTACCGAACCTTAACGCGTCAAGAAGGCTCGATTAGTGCAAGGCAAATGTTGTTTGATGGTTTTGCAACAAAGAATGAAGTTGAAAGACAAAAGGCGCGTGTTTCTTCAACGGCCTACACAGTACAGGGTGTTGCTGAAAATACGGCACTCGATGCAGCCGAAGCTTATTTAAACCTCTTACGTAACGATACCTTGCTTAAATTAGCACAAGAAAATCTAGAGGCACATGAACGTAGTTACGATCAAATTAAAATTCGCAGTGATGCCGGTGTGGGTCGTCGTGCTGATTTAGAACAAATCAGTGGACGTTTGGCATTGGCAAACTCGAACTTAATTGCCGCACAAAGTAATTATGATGATGGTTTAACAACGTATATTCGTGTTATTGGTGAAGCGCCAACGGGTGCCCCTATTAAACCTGAAAAACTTCAAGAGGGTATGCCTACGAGTAAGGAGGATGCCATCAATCAAGCGGTTGAGAAACATCCAACTTTAAAATCTGCGGTATCAGATGTGGAAGCAGCGATGGCACAGCATCGTGCATCACGTAACACGTTCTACCCACGGTTTGATTTAGAGTTATCGCAAAGTTGGAATAATGATCTTGATGGGCAGCTAGGTACAAATAACGACGGCCAAGCAATGGTACGTATGCGTTACAACTTATTAAATGGTGGTGGTGATGCGGCACGTAAACGTCAGACAGCACATTTAATTGATGAAGCAAAAGAAGTAAGAAATCGTACTTATAGACAAGTAATAGAAACAATGCGTCTTTCCTGGAATGCCTATTCTGCAACAGAACGGCAATTGGTGTACTTAGATCAGCATGTCAAAGCAACCATTCGTACACGTGATGCTTATCAGAAACAGTTTAATATTGGTCAGCGAACGTTATTAGATTTATTGAATGCTGAAAATGAGTTGTTTCAAGCTAAACAATCTTACATCAGCGCAGACTTCGATAATCTTTTTGCCCGTTACCGTATTTTCAATGCAGAGGGTAAATTACTTAAAACCTTGAATATTGCATTGCCTGAAGAAGCTATTATCAAAAAGAATTAGTTAAGGCTTTCAACAAAGACTTAAAAGCCCATGTTCTTCGTAGAGGCGTTGTGCCGTATTACTTCGCATGAAAGAAACGAAATGCTCACCCCACTGACCACCTCCAGCGATTAGTCCGATATGATACTGAGTCGTGGGGTTCATCGGGGAACGCTCTCCTGACACGACGCCGCCCATGTCCACAAGATCAAAGAGTTCAGGGAAGATTCGAGTATAGCGTAGTGCTAAATGGTAATAGATGATCGCTGCATCCGCACGACCTGTACCAATAAGTTCTGGTACTTCACGATGATGTATAATTTGTGAATGCACGGTCTTTGATCCCGCTGTTGAGAGTTTCGCTACCAAGGCATTTCCATCAAAGTCATCTTCTTCTGCCATACCCATAGCCGCTTCGGCATAAACAGAGTAGCTCGCCTTTTCTGTGACGGGGTTAGAACAGGCGACTGTAATATTGTCTGACAGTAGATCTGAGGCAGAGGAGATATTCTTTGGGTTACCTTTACGTATTAGTATGACGTTGCCTCGGCTTTCGGCGAATGGCATGTGCTGAGTCATTAAGTTAGCCTTTACCAGCCCATTTAATATGTTGTCAGGTCCGATAAATACATCCGGCTTACGACTAATACGCAGGTTACCTAATGCCAGACCATTCCCTTTTAATGCATCAACTAGAGGGGCTGGCGGAGTTGTGGTGTAGAACACGTCAAGGACATCAGGGTTTTCAATGAGGAAGGCTCGTACCGATGCTTCTAGTGCCATGTGGTGGTTCCCATCGGAGAACACGGCTAAGCCTGCTGTCGATGGGTCACCATGGAAATCCAATACTATATTACTACTAGGTGCAGAAAATCGACGGATAGAATCGTCTGGATATTTAGCCGCTTCTGGAGGCCAAGAGAGTGGGTTGTCTGATGGCATCATTTGTTTTAAGCCGCGCTTATTCCAAGAAGACGTCGCATGTGATCGGGTTGAACGATATGAATGTGTTGGTTCACGGTGCGAACGGCATCTATTTTACGAAGGTGCGCCATTGTTGTACTCACAGTCTGCCTACTTGCTCCGATCAGGTTAGCGATGTCTTGGTGCGTTAGTCTTACGTTCACACAGAGCTCACCGTCCATGGAGCCATTACAGCATCGGCTACCCGATGACACCGCAGCAAAACGCATGAGTAAGCGGGCAATACGAGTTTCTACTTTGTCAGAAGTTAATCCCACGAGTATATGACCTAAGGTACGAACGCGAGCCGAAAGAATACCGATGGCTTTCATGGCCGCTTCTGGGTGGGTTCCTAAAAAATTAGTAAAGTCTTTACTGCGGATGGAATATATTTGGGTCGCTTCGTTTGCCACGGCATAGAGTTGTCGGTCGCTGCCACGTGAGAGTTCGGCCATACCAAAAATTTCTCCGGGGAAGCTGAACCACAAGATGGTTTCTTTACCAGCAGGTGAAATCTGAAACAATCGAATACAACCACCCGCAACAATATAAACGTCATTGGAATGGTCACCGGCACGAAATAGATAATCGCGAGACTTTAGGTCAAGCTGGTGTGAACACTTTAAAAGATCCTGTGTCTCTGATTCAGATAGGCTAGACAAGAAGTTTGCATGGGCATCTGACCAAGCATCTTCTCCTTCATCAAAATTAAAAAAGTGGTTACCCCGTATATGTGAAAACGGATTGATGAGGTGTTGTTTAGCGTCGTTCACTCGTACACATCCTTACTATTCTGCTTATGCTTATCATGGCATGGTGGGCGACTTGTTGCCAGAGTGGACATCGTTGAAAAGGGAGAAAACGTGTAATAAACATTGTTAGTGTTCAGTATTGAGATCTAAAATTTTATGTTATTTAATTTTAGTTAAGTGTATTCGATTCTTCTAATATTATTCTAAAGGTTTATTCCAATTTTCTAATATAAATCCTGTTGTGCCAAGATTGTCGGCTAGGCGACAAAGTTGCCAGCACACATTCGCTAACATCGAACTCAATGTGAAACATGCAGAATAAGAAAGATTTTTCCTTTGTATCCTCTATAAAGGAACACTGACAATAATGATAATTCACAGGAGAACTGACAATGAAAAAAATGTTTAGCTTTGGTTTAGGCTTTTTATTGATAACAGCTTTCACCAGTGTCGTTGCGGCAGATTACCCAAGCCGACCTATTACTTTCATGACCATGACACAGCCAGGCGCGCAGATTGATCGTCTAACCCGCGGCTTAGCTCAACGCATGAGTAAAATTTTAGGACAGCCGATTAATGTTAAAAATGTTACGGGTTCCCATGGCACGGTTATGGCGACTGAACTTAGTAGAGCGAAGCCTGATGGATACAATATTGGTGTGACATCGTTGACCGCATACACTTACGCGCCGCATCACTCGAAGTTAACTTATACGCCTCAAGATTTTGACTACCTGACGTTGGTTGCGCTTAATTCCAGTGGCTTTATCTCTAAGGCAGACAAGCCTTGGAGTACGTTGAAGGAAGCATTTGCTTGGCACAAGAAGCACAACAAGGCAATGATTGCCATGTTCCACGGTGCCGATGACCGTGACGCTATTATTCGTATTGCTAAAAAGGAAGGTGTGAATTTATCCTTGATCCCTTCTAAAGGTGGTCCTTCGGTAATCCAGGCAGTTACGGGTGGACATGCTGACGTTGGTTACGTTGGCGCTATTCTTTATAAACACGTAGAAGCAGGGTCTATCAAGTTAATTGCAGCTGCTTTGGGTGAACGTCTACCGCCGCTTCCTGATGTGCCTACTTTGCGGGAACAGGGTTACGATGAACAGATAGAAATGATTGTTGCGCTGGTTGCACCTAAAAATATAGATAAAAAAGCTAAGGCAGTTCTGCTTGCTGCTGCTGACAAGCTTGCAAATGATAAGGAAACGCAAGACTTCATTACGGGTAACTTACTAATGAGACCCGTTGAATGGGGTGAAGCGCATGCTGATCAAACAGTGAAGGATCTGTATAAGGTCTTCGGTGAGCAAGCGAAAAAGAAATAAGTTGTATCGTCGGACCGAAATCTGTTTTTGGTTCGGCGGCATTACTCCCTTCGTACTTCCCGCTCAAAGCAGAGCAAGGTTAAGAGGTAAAAGTAAGTGACAAGAATTAAAAGAGATGCGATCGCATATCTGTTGATCGTCGGGTTTTGTATCGTGATGCTCACTTGGGCGATTCCCGTTTATACACCGGCTTATCCTGGTTACGGAGCTTCGCCAGCATTAGTACCGTATGTAGCTGTCGGCGTCATGCTGTTTATGGCATGCCTTTCTCTTGCACGTGTTGGAGTAGCGTTGTATCTGAAGAAACCGATAGCGGCAGCGGAAAGTGAGTTTCCGGAAGACATAGGCGATGACAGCGGTTTCACACAGGTAGGCAGAGTGAATATGGTTGGTCTTGCCAGCCTTATCATACCGTCTGTGTTGCTGATTATTGTGGTCGAATACATTGGCTATCTTCTGGCATCTTTCGCTTTCTTGATGTCTGTTCAGTATCTCATTGGTAATCGCAAGTGGCTGCAGATGATAACTATATCGGTGATTCTAACGGTGGTTCTTTATGTCGTTATGCGCTATGGCTTCGGCGTGCCAGTACCTGGTCCACAGATTTTCGAATAATAAAACAAGCGGAAAACTAACACTATGGAAATGATCTTTGCGGGGTTACTAGACTCCATTTCACCTGCCAGTTTGATGTTCGTGTTTATCGGCGTTGCTCTTGGCGTTCTGATTGGCGCTATCCCTGGTATTAATGGCCCCATGGCCATCGCACTATTCATTCCGGTTACTTATTATATGACGCCGCTTACTGCCATTGGTTTTCTGGTGGGATTGAATAAGGGGGCATTCTTTGGTGGCGCTGTGTCAGCGGTGCTATTACGAACGCCAGGCACACCAGAGGCGGCGGCGACTGCATGGGATGGTTACCCGCTCACTCAACAAGGAAAGGGTGAAAAAGCATTGCGCATGGCTTTGTATAGTTCAGTGGCAGGTGACTTTATTTCAACAGTGGTGCTGATTGTTATCGCCGCACCTCTTGCCGCAGTGGCTTTATTCATGGGGCCATCGGAAATTTTCGCACTAATTTCCTTGGCACTGACGATTATCGCTGGCATTGGTACCACGTCTATTTGTCGTGGCTTGATGGCGGCCAGCTTAGGTATTTTAGTGGGCTTGGTCGGCACTGAGCCAGTGACTGCATTACCTAGATTAACCTTTGATGTATATCAGTTTGGCGGTGGTTTATCGCTCATACCTGTGGCTATTGGTCTGCTGGCATTTTCGGAAATACTGTTGCAAGTGGAAAAATTTATGTCCAAGGGTGGTGGTCAACAAGCAGCCCATATCTTTTCAAAAAAACTCGAAGATAGATTTATTTCACTCAAGGAGTTCTTAAAAAGCGGTAAGACATTACTTCGCGGTAGTCTGATCGGCATTGGCGTTGGTGCTATGCCGGGTTTAGGTGCGCCCGTTGCATCATTTATGTCTTATGATCAGGCAATGAAGCGATCCAAGAAGAAGGAAGAATTCGGCAAAGGTAGCCTTGAAGGTATTGCCGCATCCGAGTCTGCCAATAGTTCGGTGGTGGCTTCCAGTTTGATTCCGCTATTCGTTCTGGGGATCCCTGGTAACTTGGCAGCGGCGATGTTGATGGGTGCATTCATGATCCATGGCATGCAACCGGGACCTTTATTATTTAAGGAAAATGCCCAACTTATGTACGGTATTTACGGTAGCCTTTTGTTAGCGAGTCTGTTCTTACTCGTGATTGGGCGCCTAGGACTTCGTTACTTCTGTAAGGCCGTCGACATCCCGTCAAGAATCCTGTACCCGATTGTGATATTTACCTGCATCATGGGCGCTTACTTAGGCAAGTCTTCGATGTTCGATGTCGGCATTATGCTTGCATTCGGCTTCATTGGTTATTACATGAGAAAGTTCGACTATTCCTACGTAGCATTCTTGATCGGTTTCATTCTGGCACCAGAGTGGGAGCGTGCACTGCAACAAGTGGTGATTATTTCTGAGTACGATACGTTCATGTTCTTCCAACGTCCTGTTGCCATGATACTGATGGTACTAACCTTCTTTATGATTGGACGTACCTTCTGGTGCAGTATCAGTGCGGGTCGGAAGAACAAGTTGGAAGCAGCCGCAGCTGCGGAACAGGCTAAAAATGGTTGAGGAAAAATATTACTTTTGTCATCTGACCGACAGGATCTGGTTTGGTTTCAGATTAAACTTAAGCCAAGAATTCGATGAATGAATTAACCAGTGTGTCTCGTATGGGTGAGGCAGAAATTTAAAAATATAATAAAGTATAAGTAAAGAGGTTGTATCCATGAAGAAAATGACTGACGCTGAATTGAAAGCAAAACTGGGTGATTCCTATACGGCACCCATCGGACTCTATGCAAAGACCAAGGACATGCCATTTCTTGGTTCGGTGTCCTGCAACATTGAAGAAATGGTTGCGGGTTCTTGGCAAGAAGTCATGATTGTTTATACACTCGGTCAATCAGGTATGGCCGATGGCTCCTGGTTCAAGGCAACATTCCGTTTTTATTCAGATTGGGAGTTATTTCAAACCACCGATCCTAAAGGTGCGAACTATGTTTCCGCTGAATATCATGCAGCACCAACCGTAGAAGGACAAAGCCCCGCATCAGTTCAAAAACTTTCTGTGCGCTTTGATCAGAAAGGTCATGAACGCCCATTCCAGAAAGCAATCATCGTTGATACCTATGATGGTTATTTAAAGGCGGGTGATCAGATTGTTATCCGTATGGGAGACCGTCGCTTCGGTGGGGCTGGTACACGTGTACAAACCTTCACAGAAGAATTTTTCAAATTTCGTTGTTATGCTGATCCACTTGGCACATCCCGTTTTGCGGCGGTTGAACCTGATCTCACGATTAATATTAAACCCGGTCATCCTGCTTTATTGCAGTGGGCTGGTTCGCGTTTGGTTAAGCAGGGAGAAAAAATACCATTGCGAATCCGAGCTGAGGATGAATGGGGTAATACCTGTTGGTCACGTCCTGAAAAAGTGCATGTGCTCGCCACACTAGATGGAAAGAAATGCTATGACAAAAACATTGCGTTGCCCAAAGAAGGTTGGTCAGTACAATTGCTTGAAGACATGCCTACAGACAAACCCGGTGAGTTAATAATTACCGCTCACATGCCCGAACATCCTGTTGTGAAACAACATACGTTCTATGTAACAATTGATAAAAATTTAGATTTCCCGCGGATTTTCTATACAGATTTGCATGTTCATTCGGAAGATACAGTGGGTACTAATTCCACCAGTTATAATTTGACCTATGGACGGGATGTAACGGGTTTGGATGTACTAGCGTTTGCGCACAATGATTTCAACATCACTACTGAGCGTTGGAAAAAAACGGTTGAGTTAATTCGAGACATCACCAAAGACGGTGAGTTTGTCGCCTATCCTGGAACGGAATGGTGTGGCAGTTCTTGTGCTGGTGGTGACCACAATGTCATCTTCTTGCATGATCGTGAGCCTGAGTTTCCTTTTTTGAAGAATGGTGAGAATGTTCGATCGGTTGATTGGAATGAAGACTCCGGAACAACCGAAGCGGTCCCAGGCGCGTGGCCATTGGAAGAGCTTTGGGCAGCGTATGTCGATGATCCGGAAGGTCATTTACTAACGCCTCATGTCGGTGGCCGTCGTTGTATTATGGATTGGCATCACCCCGAACTAGAAAAATTAATTGAAATTGGTTCTGCATGGGGACACTTTGGTTGGTTATACCAAGATGCAATGGAACGCGGTTACAAAATCGGTGCGAGTATGGCCGGCGATGAACACCGCGGTCGCTGTGGCGGTGGTGTCCCCGGTACCGCCGTGTTCGGTACTAAAGGTGGTATTTCCGGTGTGATTTCGCCCGAGTTATCGCGTAAGGCGATTGGTGTTGCTTTACGTGAACGTCATACCTTTGCTTCAACAGGTGAACGAACATTTGGTCTCACAACGTGTGGCAAACACATGATGGGTGACGAGTTTGAACATAAAGGTGCGGCACAGGTCAATTATCGCTTCCTTGGTGATGCCGGTTGGGATGAAATTATCGCCTACGATCACGAAGGAGAGATCTGGAGACGTGACTTACAGGAAGAACTCGGTTATTCCGAACGCAAGATTCGTTTCCGCTGGGGTGGTGCACGTATTAAAGATCGTTATCGCTGGGCGGTTTGGAAAGGCAAGGTTACAATCACCAATGCGATAATCAATGAGTTTGAAGGCTTAGGTTTTGAACATAAGGAAGAAACCTGTTGGCGTGAAACGGTTACGTCGATTGGTTTCAAGAGTGATACTTATGGTGATGTGGATGCGATAGAAATGGATGTATCAGGTATTGCCAATGCCACAATAAAAATTGAAGGAACCATTGATGGTTATGTGAAAGTCGGTGACCCGTTAAAAGGGAACCCATTTGTTCATTGCCCAACGTTTACGTGGGAATTTACCGGCGCTGAATTACTGGAAGCGGCACGATTAAAGAAAGATTTACCAGGTGTTGATATGTTCCTGGCAATGGAGCGTATGAGTGACAGTGACTCGCCACGTGAAGTGACAGGTAATTTTGAAGTATCACCGAAAAATGGACCACACGGCCATCGTCCTGTTTATATTGTTGCTCGTCAGGTTGATGATGCAAAAATCTGGACATCTGCGCTGTTTATGAAATTTAAAAAATAGTTAAATAATTCATTGTTGTTTTATAGATGCCACCTTCGGGTGGCATTTTTCCTGTTTGATTATTAGCACATTTATCTTTTCCTCGATGGCATTGTAACCATACGTTCCGATACGCTGAAGAGCTTCAACATTACTCAGACCTATTTTGGCTATAACTTTAAATTCCTTCGGTGTTTCAGCAGTTGTTTGTTGGTTATATGCATCTGTATTTTTAGTCAGATGAAACACTCCAGTATGGTACTCATTGTCGTATTGAATCATATTTTAATAATATCAGTAAGATATGTAACTTAGATGACAGCAAAAGTATTCAATACCTGTAATCTTTACACATGGTAGTGAGGATCGTTTTAATTTATAACATATTTTGGTTTGTTTCTGATATGAGGAGGTAGTAATGCGAGATTATGGCAATATGCCGAAAATTGACTGGCATGATGATAAAAGTACCGTGGCTAAGATTAAGGTGCAAATAAGTTTACAGGAACCAATAATTATACGTCTTCCCGGTGATTTTAACCTGACACTTGATGAGACAGACTATGGTTGTGAAAAAAAGGGGGATCTGTTGGTAGGTTGTCAAGCGCTAGATATATTTGCAACGTTAGCTACAAGAAATGATCTACCCGTACTGAATGAAATAGGTAAGCTCGCTCATGATAAAGGGCAGATTGTTGACATAGATGCACCGAACAATAGCTTGGTTGTTTATGATTAAAATGTACAGATATATTTTATAGGTAATTTAAGATTTAATTTGTTAACAACTGATGAATTAGTAATGTCAGATGTTAGATAGTTATGGCTTCTGTAATGTTGCGCCGCAGTTTTTGATGTTTCTTGATATTTAGTCACATAGGGAGAATTTTGATGTTTGAAATATTGCCTGTCAATGATGATAACAATATTCTGGCTTTTAAAGCCACAGGAAAACTTACTGATGCGGACTACAAGAAATTTCTACCAATTCTGGAAGAGATGATTCGTAAGAATGGTCGAATATCATTATATATTGAGATGCGGGATTTCGATGGCTGGGAAGTGATGGCGGCTTGGGATGATTTTCAATTTGGCCTACAGCACGAAAATGATTTTAAGCGTATTGCAATAATTGCCGATAAAGCGTTACTTCATGCGGCTATTGGTTTTGTAAATTTATTTAGTAGTATTGAGATGCGGTTTTTTGATCTCACTGAGACGGAGATTGCCTGGGATTGGCTTAATGAGAAACCACGGACGAGTAAATCATTAAAACCAATACAGCCATATCAGAATATATTATTGCCTACAGATTTTTCAATATACTCGGATGTTGCAGCTAAACGTGCACTACAAATAGTCGAGCAATACGGCGCTAACCTTTATGTGCTGCATGCAGTTGAAGATTTGACTTATTATAATGAGTCATATGACCCTGTTCTTGCGGACATATCGCTAGCTGATACTATATTAATGGATTCAGCGAGCGAGCAAATGAAAAAGTTTTGTGATCGTAACAAGCTAGGTGGCGAGGTAGAAGTTGAAACAGAATGGGGTAATCCCAAGCGGTCGATCATCTCATGGGCACGGAAGAAAAAAGCTGATCTGATTATTATGGGGTCTCATGGTCATCACGGTATTGAGCGCCTACTTGGATCAGTAAGTACCGCTGTATTGCATAAAGTATCTTGTGATGTGCTTATCGTAAAATGTTAGTCATTCATTATTTTGGATTTTGGCAACGGCGACAAAATAACAATTCTGCTGCAATGACGGAAATATAAATAATGCCGATCCAGATTAAATTATTGGGGTTGGTTTTCCAAAGATAAATAACGAGTGCTAACCAAGAAGTTAATGATAACGCCATCCCCGTTAGTGCCAGAAAGCCATTACCTAACGTTTTTTTACGTAACCGCCAGGCAGACAGATTAATAAGTGCAAAGATGAGCAAAAAAGTTGAACTGGCAAAGGATGAAATGATATCTAGATCGGCAAGGTTAACGAAAATCAGTGTAGCGGCAGTAATAGCGACGAGGCTGACCCAAGGTATATTATTGCGCCGGCTCCTTAATCCGAAAGCGGCTGGCAGCGCCTTGTCTGAGGCCATGAACATACCGAGACGGGCAGTACCAAATAGTGTTGCGTTAATTGCTGAGGCAGTGGAAAACAATGCTGCTAATCCAATGAGTATAAAGCCAGCTTGCCCTAAAAAGGGTTTAGCGGCAACGGCTAAGGCGTATTCCTTATATTTAATAATTTCTTCTGGTAACAGATTACCCACCGCGACCATGGAAACCAATATATAGATCGCAATCGTAATGGCAATAGACCATACAATGGCAGGTTTCAGGTTACGCTGCGGGTTTTCCATTTCATTAATGGCATTAGGAATTAGTTCAAATCCTTCGTAGGCAACAAAGATTAATGCAGCGCCCATGATGACACCATTATATCCTTGATTAAATACGGGCAACACATGGTCAGCCTTGATGTAAAATAGCCCGATTGCGGCGAATAGAAATAAGATAATTACTTTCACGGTTACAATTAAAAGTTCGCTGGAACCACTCGCTTTAACGCCATAAAGATTTACACCGAGAAAGCTTAGCATGATGAGTGATTCAAGCAGATGATGCATAGCGATGTTGGTTCCGTCAGAGCCGAGTAAAGCACTTCCGTAGACACCAAAGGTGTACGCATATAGCGCCATAGTACCGACATAACCTACTAGCAACAGCCAGCCACCAATTGCGGCAATACGTTGGTCGGTAAAGGCATGTTCCAGAAAAGTAAAACTACCACCACTGGATTGAAATAACAGACCAAGCCGCGCATAAGACAAACCAGTTAATAGAGCGATAACACCACCCAGAGCAAAGGCTATGGGTGCAGCATGTCCTGCCTGAGCAATTGCCAACCCCAAGACTGAAAAGATACCACCACCCACCATACCGCCAATGCCCATAGCAATAACTTCTCTGAGAGTGAGTTTTTCACCAGTTGAGGCTAGATTTTTATTCTTCATGACGTGTTAGTCTCGTATCAGTAAGTATATTGAAAGAGTATTTTGAGTCACGATATTATTCTATCATGGTCATTGATACTTTATATCAGCGAAAGGATCGAACATCACCATCAACGTTTCGCGATGGTCTGGTTATTGGTAATATTCTTTTTACCTTGCTTAGATTATTTATTAATCCAATTCCAATTCTGAATTTCCGGCATGTCTTTACCGTGTTCGGTAATGTACTGCTGGTGCTCAATTAGCTTATCAAGCATTTGTTGTTTTAGGTACGTTCCCTTGGAACCTAATCCATCCACACGATTAATAACATCGCAGACCAGATGAAAGCGATCTAGCTCATTGAGTACGGTCATATCGAATGGTGTTGTAGTGGTGCCTTCTTCCTTGTAGCCACGCACATGCAATCCGTGGTGATTATGACGGCGATAGGTCAGGCGGTGAATTAACCAAGGGTAGCCGTGGAAGGCAAATACAATGTGTTTGTTGGTAGTGAACAGGCTATCAAAGTCGTTATCGTGTAAGCCGCTTGGATGCTCTTCTTTGGGCTGTAGTGTCATTAGATCAACAACATTTATCACACGGATCTTTAATTCGGGTAGATGTTCTCGCAAGATCTTGACAGCAGCCAGTGTTTCGAGAGTGGGTACATCGCCCGCACAAGCCATGACAATATCCGGTTCATCATTTTGATCATTACTTGCCCAGTCCCAAATACCGATTCCTTCAAGGCAGTGTTTGATCGCGGCATCCATATTGAGCCATTGAACTTCGGGTTGTTTACCAACGACGATGACATTCACTCGATTTCGACTACTTAGACAATGTTCTGTTATGCACAGTGTTGTGTTAGCGTCAGGTGGTAAAAAAACTCGGACGATATCCGCTTTTTTATTGACGACATGATCAATAAAACCAGGATCCTGATGAGAAAAGCCATTATGATCTTGACG
>CAZIWG010000048.1:0-1393 GCA_964542925.1 uncultured Granulosicoccaceae bacterium
ACGCCACTTAATCATATTATTGGATTATCTGATTTATTGATAAAACAAGGAGGATTAGATGAGTCTGTTTCAGACTCTATCCATGATATGGGTAATGCAGCTCATCAGTTAAGTGATAAAATCAAGAAGATTATATATTTAGCTAAACTTAAACAAGCAACATGTTCCAATTGCATAGAAATAGATGTTAAGAACTTGCTAACCGATGTGGTTCAGTTACTAGGAGAACCACCAGAATGCTTGAATATAAACTATGAAATAAGTGATGGATTGACTTTGTATGGTGATGTCGAATTATTACAAACTTTATTTGTATATTTATTCTCAACAGCAACTAGCAACTCAACTTCTTCAGTAACATGTCGCCTTAAATTAATCGCAAGCAAAGAAAATTGCGATGGTATCTCAATTGACATTGAGGATAGTGGAAAGCATATTTCTGAGCAACAAATTAATAATTATTTCGATCCGTTTTATATCGAAGATATTATGCTTCATGGTGAAGGTTTAAATATTATTATGGGTATTTGTGCTCAGATTGTTGCAATGCATCATGGTGAAATTGCTATAAGCAATAAGGAAGGTAATGGTACATGTATTGGTATTTGGCTACCATGTAATCATTAAATTTTACTAATATTCAACTTATAGCTAATAGTTTCAGCATGTTAGTCGATAACATAATAGGTTAATGTTTAAAATTATTCATATTTATAACTATTTGAATTAACAGGACTATTAGGGAATATCAGATGGATGCTGTAAAAAAGTTAAATTACTTCCCCAAGCTTTACCTCTTACCATGTTTATATACCATAGCAATAATAGGTTTATGGTCGTATGAGTATTATACGTTAACAGTACTCAGTGTTATCACATTAATTTGGATTAGTGCCATTTGCAAAAATTATAAGTTATCCAAAGAACGCCTTCAGCGAGAAGATAATGAACCAATTGATCTTTCATTATCAATCAAGAAACAAAATACAAGTTATGAAGTTGTTACACATAGAATTTTCGATGAAAACTATGCAATATCAGAAGAAGTAGAACGTATATCAAATATGGTCAATGAAGCTACAAATGAATTGGCAGAAAGCTTTAGTCTAATGAATCGTAATGCCAGTGAACAGAAACGGCTTGTCACTAATATGATAGGAAGTAGTCAGTCGGATGAGAGTAATTGTTCTTCGATAAATAATTTCATTAAAGATACTGAAGCAACGATGAACTATTTTATCGATACGATTGTAAATACTAGCAAAGAAAGTGTTCGACTTGTTTATAAATTAGATGATTTAAGCGAACGTATTATTTCAATTGAAGTTCTTTTAAAAGATCTAAAATTCATATCAGATCAAACAAATTTATTAGCATTGAATGCAAGTATAGA
>CAZIWG010000048.1:1493-17695 GCA_964542925.1 uncultured Granulosicoccaceae bacterium
TCACATATAACCAGTAATATATGTGATGCAGTAAAGACATCAGTTATTGCTGAAGATGATTCAGAATTAATTCAGTCATTAAATAATGTATGCGCAACATGTGATAAAAGTATTGATTATATAACAAGTATTAAAGGTTCCCCCGTTGCGCAAGATAAAATGGAATCTGGTGAGATAGATTTGTTTTAGTAGAAAAAGGAGTAATTATGAGTATTAGTGTGACTAAGGACAGTGCTAATGATGAAGTAAATATTGTTATTGCTGGGCGATTCGATTTTTCAATGAATGGTGATTTTAGGAAGATACTTTCTGATCCAGACTGTGCGGGTGGAAAATATACCATAGATATGGGATCTGTTGAGGACTTAGATAGTTCGGCATTAGGCATGTTATTACTATTAAGAGAGAAGGCAGGCGGAGATAGTGCAAATATAAAAATATCACGCTGTCGTCCAGATATTATAGAAATGCTAAAAATGGCAAATTTTCAGACAATGTTTAATATTATCTAAATGAAAATACTTATTGTAGAGGACAGCAAGCTTAGTCGCAGTGTGCTTTTATCAATACTTACTAAATATGACTATGTAGTTGTAGAAGCAGAGAATGGTGAAGAAGCAGTAGAAAAATATATAGAACATGGCCCGGATATCATCCTGATGGATTTGATGATGCCAGTGATGAATGGTTATACTGCAACAAAAAAAATAAAAGAATTAGCAGGCAATAAATTTATACCGATAATTGTGATTACATCAATAGTGGAGACTTCTTCTCTTATTGAGTCGGTTGAATGTGGAGCAGATGATTATCTTAATAAACCTTACAATGCAGAAGCCATTCATGCAAAAATTGTTGCGCTATCTAGAATTAAGAGCTTGCATGATAGCTTAAGAATACATGAGCAGAAGTTAGAAAGATTAAATAAACAGGCAGAATCTGAGTTACTTGTGGCAGAACACATCTATGACACTGTTTTAGGCAAGGGACATGATGAACTCTCTAATGTAAGGAATTACATGCGTCCCGTCACTAATTTTAATGGTGATATATTATTGTCTGCACATACGCCTTCAGGTGGGTTAAATGTGATGCTAGGTGACTTCACAGGTCATGGGCTTACCGCTGCTATAGGTGCAATTCCCGCATCTGATATATTTTATAGAATGACAGCTAAAGGATTTTCTATAGGTGATATTGCCGTTGAATTAAATGAACGACTTAAAAGAATTCTCCCCATGAATATGTTTTGTGCCGCAACATTAATTGAAATGGATCAAGAAAGAACAACCATGAGTGCATGGAATGGCAGTATGCCGGATATTATTGTCACCGATGCAGAAGGGAACTTAATTAATAGAATTGCATCATCACATACAGCGCTCGGTATACTTTCAAACGAAAAATTTGATAGAAAGATTGATATTTCATCATTAAAAGGTGATGAAAAAATATATATGTGCAGTGATGGTGTACTCGATGCTCGTAACAAGAAAGGTATAAAGTTTGGGATGAATAATTATCTTGAATTGTTCGAAAATAATAAACAAACTCCGATTAGCTTAAACATGATCGTCGATGAATTATTTAGCTTCACTGAAGGTGGTGAGGTTAATGATGATGTTTCAGTTATTGAAGTCAATGTAGATAAGGAAGTTGATTCATGGCATGCGGACAATAAGGCTTTTATTGATAATAAAAGGGTTACAACAGAATGGTCAGCGAGTATAAGTTTTGATGCAGATGGTTTAAGAGAGACTAATCCCGTTCCGTTATTATTAAACATGGTGAATGGCATTAATGTTATTCATGGACATAAAGAACGCCTTTACACAGTTCTTAGTGAGTTTTTTATTAACTCACTTGATCATGGTCTACTTCATCTTGAATCTTCATTGAAATCTAGTCCGGAAGGTTTTCAGGAGTATTTTATACAACGCGAAAAACGTTTAAATAAACTCACTGATGCTCGAATTAGTATTAATATAGAGCAAAAAAATATTAATAACGATTGGGTGATCATTATTGAAGTTAAAGATAGTGGAACTGGCTTTAATATTGAAGATAATCGTACCGTATTAAAAAATAACGTGAGCTTATCAGGGCGTGGCATTGAATTAGTTAAGAAAATATGCCACTCAGTGGAGTATAATTCCAAG
This sequence comes from uncultured Granulosicoccaceae bacterium, assembly GCA_964542925.1. Taxonomy (GTDB): domain Bacteria; phylum Pseudomonadota; class Gammaproteobacteria; order AKS1; family AKS1; genus Sulfuriflexus. Next base: position 3,653 of record CAZIWG010000048.1, read on the forward strand.
GGTAATGAAGTTAGGGCTATATACTCTTTTTCTAATAATCACTAATATTCTAAGAACGGAGCAGATCATATACCTTCTTGTTTAACTCAATTTGATAAGACGACTGGAATCCCTTTGCGTAACAAGCACTGGATAATTCATTCATTAAATCTTCTGCCGAGTGATTTTTTTCTGAAGTCAAAATTAAACTTAATTGACTTAACGGCATATTTCTTCCCCATTGTTCTGATTCAGCATAATTATTTAAAATATGGTGAAGTTCATAAGGTGAGTTAGCTGTGAGCGATGAATTTATAATCTCTGATTGTTTGTTTTTGTGTAAAAACACCTTCCTTGTATAGTTAAGTATAATTAATAATATTTTATACAGAATTAAGATCCCTATAATAATGAGTGCGGTTTTAAGTAAGGGGGTTATGTATATGAAATTTATTTTGGATGTTTGGTAAGTGTCAATTTTTCCCGTTAAAGGATTAAAGGTTTTGAAGACAAGCTTAGGTAGTGACACTAAGCTACTAGAACTAATTTCCAATGGTATATCATGTGTAAAATAACCATCTGAACTTTTGCTGGCGATAAACGGCGAATATTTTATATTAGTCATAGCATCTAATGGTATAGAAAGTGATTCCAATGTGGTCGGAGATATGTCTGGACTTGATAATTTAATTCGCCATAAATAGTCGGGCAAAATAGCACTTTCTATCTTGAGTGTACCAACGGCCATTAGTGGTGGTATATATGAAGGCAATTTCTTTATAGTGATTATTTTTGTTTTGGGGAAAAATTTCCGTTGAATTTTTCCGTTTAACCAATAATTTATCGATGGTGGTGTTAATGTCTGTTTCCCACTGACAAGAGGGAATATCTTCCACCCAATGGTTAGTTTATATAAACCATTATTAAGAATTGTTTTTTTTGACCTAATTTTAATGGTTTCAACACCTTTTAGTATAAAATCTTCTATTTCAATTCGCGCGAACTTTGATGGGGTAATAATGGTTGTCGTTAATATTATTTGTTGGCGTTGCCATACGGAGTCTGTGCTATAGTTTGTTCCAAAATCAACAACATCATTAATTATTTTTGCGGGTTTAACCATTAACGTAAGCGGGGGTGTGCTAAATCCTTCTAGGTAAATAGAAGGGATTTTAGTTGAACCAAGTTGGCGAGGGTAAAGATTAATTTGCAATTCCTGTATATTAACCCCGTTATCTATTTTATTTGCACTTTCAATTATTTCCATTCCAAAATTATTCTGTAATTCGTGTATATCAATTGATGAAAGCTTAGCATTGATATTTTCTGCGATGATGCTGACAGGAATAGCTTTGCCTATTTCAATATCAGTAGTATTAACATTAAGGCGCAAAGAAGCATCCGCGTTCGACACTAGCGAAAACAATAATACAAATAATAGAATGGTGATTCTTACCATGGCAAGACACCGGGTAAACTTTCTGGTTCATCTAGAGGAGCAGGATAACCTTCTTCTATTTCAAAAATCCTGCGCCATAACGTAGATTGATTATCCAACAGTTTATTTAATTGACTAAGATTAAGTTTTGTTAAGTGTTTCTCCCCGTTACTATTAGTTGATTGTCTTGTATTTTGAGCATCTTTAGCAAACGCTAGTCCTCTAAGGATGATAAACTCGGGAATATCTATTTTTTTGTTAATATAAACATTGTTAGTATTACTGCTTAATGATTCGCTATCATCCAATGAAACGCTACTGTTTTCCGAGATAACAACATCGTCTGCAGCACGTGCAGAACGCGGCCCTCGCCCAGAGCGTTTTGTTATGGCGAGTAGTTTTTTTCTTTCGGCTATTGCGAGTAAGGCTTTTTCTGAATATTCAAGGTTTTTTAAGCTAGATTGGTGCGTTGGCTGGTAAAGCAGAGCCGCTTTAAAGTTAGAAATGGCTAGCGCATAGTTGCCTGTTTGAAAGTAACTGTTTGCGAGGTTATATAATGTTTTAGAGAATTGTTTTGGTGATTGAGCAAGCAATACCGCTTGTTCAAATAAACGAATCGCTCGTGGGTAATCTGATAAGCGATATGATGATACGGCTTCACCGAACCTTCCATCAAAGTTATTTAATTCGGAATAAATTTCCCGGGCTTTCACATAGTCTTGTTTAATGAGTGCCTGATAAGCATTATTTATTTCATCTGATTGATTGGCATAGAGAGAACTGCTTACAAATGTCATGACCAGGATGCCTACAAAAATAAGCATAAGATTAATAGCGGGAGCTATATTTGATAAAAATACTTTTCTTGCTAGCGTGTAAGTAAACATATTTATAAAGAGCAGTAAAACAGCAGGGAAGAGAAACAAATAATATAATTCATTCCAGTTTGTTTGCGTTGCAATGTTATTAGAAGGTTCTGTTAGTGAATTAATGTTGTCAATAATTGAATTCATTGAGGAATAGTCTGAACTTACTCTCTTTAATATACCATGAGTGTTGTCGCTAAGAGATTGATAGATTTTTATCTGAGGACGGCTTATAACGGGTCGTCCATTAATACTTATCCAGCCATCTTTAAATGCAGGTATTGCTTCACCTTTGTCACTTGCAACAATCATGGTGAATATTGGAGTATTACGTTTAACAAAATATGTTGATGACTCATCTAGTTTAGTATTCTCAGCTTCAATGCTATCGGCATCGGTTATTAATAAGATGGATTTGGTGCGTTGGTTATTCGGTAGCTCTTTACTGTTGAGTTGTTGGCTAGCAAGCTTTAGTGCTGATAAAGGCCGTGAGCCTTGGCTAGGTGGAACAAGAAACATTAAGTTCTTTAAGTAAAAGCGCAAAACGTTTTTATCATGCGTTAGCGGTACGTATAGGTGAGGTTTGGCAGCATAAGTAATTATGCCAATACGATTCCCTGACATCGTATCAATGAGGTAATTGATTTTCTTGTAAGCGTGATGGAGACGGCTTGGCGTGAGATCAGTCGCTTGCATTGATTGCGAGATGTCAACGACGATCATAATATCTTTGCCGTGATTATTTAGACCGCTGGGAACTTGTTCTGCAATACGAGGTCCTGCTGCAGCAATCGCAAATAGCAACCATGCTAAATAATAGAAGATGTTGCGTAATAGGTGTTTGTTTTTAAGAGAAGGGGGGGTATGTACAATTACCCAAGCTTGTAGCTCTTTTTTGACATAGTTTTTTATCCGTTTTTTTTCAAAGTACTTCCGCAATAATGAAATAACAAGAGGTTGTACTGCAAGCAGTAATAACCATGGCATATTCCATTCGACCATCGTCATTGATCTTGTTTCCTGATAAGTGTTCGCATTTGGAAAATCGTTAGCAACAGTAACGCGAGAAACAATGGCCATTGGTAAAGACTATGACGAGCGTAGCGTGAAGTAATATTTTGCTGATTATATTGTTGTTGTTCAATTTCGATAATGGCTTGTTGTAGTGAACGGCTATTACCGGCCAGGTAACTTTTAGCACCTGTCTTTTTAGCCATTCTTTCGAGTAACAACCGATCAGCAGGGTGATAGACGAGTCCCGTTGTTCGCTGTTCTTCAGCAGCATAGGTATCGGCACCCACTGCAACAGTGTATAAAGGTAAACCTGCTGCCGCGGCGATCTCAGCCGCTTGCATGGGAGAGATTGAACCCACGGGTAATGCTGCATCGGTCAGTAAAATCATTATTTGATGACGATCATTCTGTTTAACAATTTGCTTAACGGCAAGTGCTACCGCGTTTCCTAGTGCGCTACCACGACCGGCAATTCCCGTACGAAGGCGTAATAACATTGATTTAAGTAAATAAGTATCATTGGTGAGGGGAACTAAGACATGTGGCGTGTCGGCAAAGGCAATAATTGAAACTTTGTCACCTTTAAGTTGTTCAATGAAGTTTTTAAGTGTTGAGCGTACAACACTCATTCGGTCAATACGTTGACCGTCAAGAGTATAGTCTTTTAATACCATGCTTACGGAAGTATCAACGATAAATATAATATCGCGTTGTCTTGGCGAGTCGGGTAGTTTCTTGCCGATTTGAACGGGTTCAGCTAAAGCAATAATAAGCAGGATTAAAATAATCCAATACACAATGTTTTTTATCAATCCTGTATTCTTTTTAGTTTCGCTAGATTGAAAAAGTAATTTGTATAAGGGATGTCGGACGCGGGTATTTGAACCAGATAGCCCATCAATTAGAGATGTACTATGGTCAGGTTTGCCATAATAAACTAGTAAGCTATAGCAAATAGGCAAGACAACAAGCATCCATAACCAGCTAATATGATTAAAACTAATAGCTTCAATCATGACGTTGAAACCTTTAACCAATTACTTGCGTCATCAATGAGATCGATGATTTGTTGCCTGTCGATATCGTGAATTTGGTAGCGATATTTAGATAATTGAGAAAGAAAATTATTCCAGTCTCGACGATCATAAAGCGAAGTTGTTAGATGCTTTTTGTTGTGTGCTGAGCTTATTATTTTAGCAAGGGCATAAGAAGCCTCTTTAGGTGTGATAATAGATGAAATCAAGTCCAGCTTTAATTTAGAGAGTAAACGTTTTTGCTTGAATCGTTGACTACGAAATAAAAGTATAGGCAAAATAATAATAACAAGAACACTAATAATTATGATTATATTTGATGTGTAGTCAATAGGAGCAGGTGGTGCCGTTGGTAACTCAATATCAAGTAAACGGTCTTTAATTGCATCAATGGCTTTCATGCGACGGGTATCTTTTGGTCTATATTATCCACGTCAGTAGATATTTCTACCACGTCAATATTGTACTGAGATAGCGTGCTTTCTATGTTATTAAAATGCACTAGTGATTTTTTATGATAGTGTTTAGTTAAGTGGCTGTTTTTCGTATTAAGAAATATATCTTCATTTGTATCAGGATTATAAATGCTAATGGAAGTAGCTTGTGGCAGTGATTTTTCAGCCGCATCTGTTATATTTATTGCAATTAGTTTATGTTCTTCTGCTAGTTGTAATAATAATGGATGTGAGTTGGCATCTAGATCATGAAAATCACTAACCAGGTAAATAATTGATCCGCGCACTAACATAGTTAAAAGTAATCGTAGTGTATGGTTAAGCGAAACCTCATTCGATTGATTATCAATCGGCGGGCAAGCTAGATTTGTTTGATTAAGTAAATTATAAACACCTGTTTCACCACTGGCTTCTGGGATCCACTCGGTTTCTTCATTGAGTATGACACCTGCAATTGGTGAGTTTTGTCGTTTTGCGACAAACGCTAAATAGGCGGTGACGCGCGCAGCTTGTGTGACTTTGAGTCGAGACTGACTACCAAATCGCATCGACTGACGTCGGTCAACTAAAATAAACACAGAAGGTCGACGCTCCTCCCTAAATACTTTCATATAAAGTTCATTACTACGAGCGGACAAACGCCAGTTCATAAAGCGCATTTCATCGCCTGATTGGTAGGGGCGACTTTCTTCATAATCTAGTCCATAGCCACGATAGACAGATCGCATATCACCATATTGACGGTGTTCGACTTCATGATGATGGGATGGGTTATTGATTGGCTTTTCAGCGAAGTGCCGCAGTTTTTCAATCTCTACTTGTTGCAGAAGTGGCGCTTGGTATACATAAGTATAAGGTGTTTGCCAAACCGTATTGATTAATTTATTGAGTTTACTTAGCAGCAAGGTCTAAGGTACCGGAATTTGTTCTAATACACGTTGAATAATATCATCCTTACTGACGTTGGCGGCTCTTGCTGCAAAACCAGGAATAATACGGTGGCGTAAAACATCAGGTGCAATAGCGATAATATCATCAGGTGTAACATGGTCGCGTTTATCTAAATAGGCAAGTGCTGAAGAAGATCGTAATAATGCAATTGAGGCACGGGGCGATGCGCCGGCAATTAAATAGTCTTTCCATTCTGGAGCAATGCTTTCTAGTTTTCTGGTTGCGGCAACAATTGCAATAATATAACGTTCAAGTTGCTCATCAATATAGATTTCTGCAACCTCTCTGCGGGCAGCCAGTACCGTTTCAGGACTAATAGGGCTGGTATCAACTCGCTTGTCTTCACCAAAGTGTTGTTGACGGTCACGTTTTAGAATAGTGAGTTCTTCATTCGCATCAGGATAATCAATCGTGACGTGTAATAAAAAACGGTCAAGCTGTGCTTCAGGTAGTGGATAAGTACCTGCCTGTTCAAGTGGGTTCTGCGTTGCCATGACAATAAATAAGTCTGATAGTGCATGTGTCTCACCACCGATGGTTACCTGATGTTCTTGCATAGCTTCCAGTAATGCAGATTGAACCTTAGGTGGGGCACGATTGATTTCATCGGCAAGAATAATTTCATGAAATAAGGGCCCCGCAATAAATCTAAAGGTGCCTTCTTTAGGATCGAAAATTTCTGTTCCAGTCAGATCCCCCGGCATTAAGTCAGGGGTGAATTGAATGCGTTGGAAATTTGCATGAACACCACTGGCGAGGGCATTGACAGCAGTAGTTTTGGCAAGACCAGGTGCACCTTCTAATAATATGTGACCGCCCGTAAGTAAGCCCACCATGAGACGATCTAATAAATTAGATTGCCCAACAATGGTGTTTTGCATATGGGTGCGTAGTGTCAGAAATTCATTTTGGATGCTCAAGGGTAATCCTTTTATTTTATTTCGACTAATAATCTAAAACCACGTATATCACCAAGATCGGCAGGATTATTGCCATCATCTTCACCACTATAAATAGCATAATAACGTGTTGTCCAGCTACCGCCTTTTCCCATGCGTATTTTACCGAAATCAGGTCCTTTCGGATCAATACTGTCTTGCGCTAAATTAGGATGCCACCAGTCACTGACCCATTCATAACTGTTACCGATCATGTCATAAAGTCCCCAAGGATTCGCGGGGAATGTCCCAACCGGTGCTGAATTTACATAGCCATCAACTTTGTAAGTTTCAATATTTGAATGTAAACCACCGAGGTTGGCTTTATTGCGATCCCAAAAATTATTACCCCAATAAACGCGTGTTGTGGTACCTGCCCGTGCTGCATATTCCCATTCGGCTTCGGTAGGTAAGCGGTATTGGCGACCTTCTTTTGTTGATAACCAACGGGCATAAAGTTGGGCTTGTTGCCATGTGACAGGTTCAACAGGATGATTGTCACCCTCGCTACTTTGTTGATAGTTTGGGCGCTGTTGTTTGTGAGCCGGGTCGAATAATTCAAATTGTTGGTTAGTCACTTCAAAAGCACTAAGGTAAAAGTCTTTACTAATAGTAATGAGAGCGGGTATAGGTTTGTTTTTAATGTGTTTGGCTCGATAGTATTTATTATTTGCATAGGTTTCACGAATACCATTTTCAGCGCGGTATTGACCGGCAGAAATACGAATAAAATCCATGCCAATACTATTAGTGTAAAAAGTAAGCTTCTTAATTTCTAAACCATCCGGTGTGGCAACTTCAATAGCTTGTTGTTCAGTTGTCCATGATGATGGTGTACTTGGCCATAGGGTTTTATCTTCAGCAGGTAATGTAAACATATGCTCAGGTGTTCCTTTCCAAACATAGCGGTCATACCAAGCGATTTTCACGATAGCGAGAGAGGTGGCAATAAGTGAAAATAACACGACCCAGAAGATAACTTTCCTTACTGACATTCAGCCGTTCCCTATAGAATCATTATTAGATTTGTTTAAAGATATTTTAGCAGAATTATAGCGTTAATAACGTTGTTGCTGCTAGGGAAGTAGGTGAATTATGCGGTCATTTTTTCGTAATTATAGGATTTAAGCCATTCGAGCAGTCGATTTTTGGCTAAAGGTTTTGAAATAAAGTAGCCCTGAGCCACATCACACCTTAATTGCTGTAGGTATTTTAGAATGTCATTATCTTCAACGCCTTCTGCAATAACAATCATGCCTAGATTATGGGCGAGGTCGATGGTTGATCTAACTATAATAAGATCGTTAGGGTCGTTGAGCATATCAATAACGAAGGATTTATCGATCTTAAGTGTGCTTACAGGTAATAATTTAAGATAAGCGAGTGATGAAAAGCCGGTACCGTAGTCATCAATTTCAAGCGATAGCCCCATGTCATTAAGTTCATGTAGCACTTCGCGTGCTCTTGCAGGGTCGCTCATAACCGCACTTTCAGTTATTTCCAGGCTTAAATAACCAGGATTAAGCTGGTTTCTTTCAAGTGTATTTTTAATTAAATTAGGTAGCTCAGGATCTTGTAAGTTCCACGCAGAGAGGTTGATGGAAACACCGATGTTATTATTCGTATTCTGCCAACTTGAACAGTCCAAAATAGCTTGATTAATAACCCATTGCGTTAATTCACCAATTAAACCTGATTGTTCTGACATCCGTATTAAAAACTCAGGTGGAATAAATCCTTGTTGAGGGTGTTGCCAGCGCAGTAATGCCTCAACGCTGATGACATGTTTCTGAAGTAGGTCAATTTTAGGTTGATAAAAGAGTTGCAGTTGTCCTGTGGGTTGACTGAGTTCTTGTCGAAAATCACTCAATAGAGAAAGATTATCAATACTTAGTTTATCCATGTCGGGTTGAAAAAAAGCGTAGTGAAGATTACTTTTCTTGGCATGATACATGGCGATGTCAGCATACCGAACTAGTGTCTCGCAATTATCACCATTTTCAGGATACATAGAAATGCCAATACTGGCATCAATAAATAAATTCTGGTCATTAATAGTAAGGACTTTATTGATCGTTTTAGTTAATTTCCGGGCAAAGTGGGTGGCTTCTTCTGTGGTTGCTTCTGGTATAATGAGTGCAAATTCATCACCACCTAATCGTGCAATGGTATCTGATTGCCGAATGCAATTTTGCAAGCGTAGCCCTAATTGGGTTAGTACATCATCTCCAACTTGATGTCCAAGGGTATCGTTAATCTCCTTGAATCTATCTAAATCAATCATCATGAAAGCAATCGATGAATTATGCCGTTTCGCATTTTGAATGGTATGTTCAAGCCTATCTTGAAGCAATGCACGATTGGGCAAACCCGTTAATGCATCGTGTAGAGCTTGGTGCTCTAAGGCTGTTTGCCGCTGTTGAATAAGTTCCCGCATACGATTATAAGCGCATACGAGGCTATAAATTTCTTTACTGCCATATTGCGGTAGGATAAATTTATCACCATGACTCTCCTTGCTAAGGGAATCAGAAATTCGCGCTATTGGTATAAGCACTAATTTTCTTAGCATGATATAAATGGCGATAACAAAAATAAGGGCTAGTGCAGAGAGGGCGAAAAGCTCTATGTTGATCTTATTTGCAGTTGCCTCAACAGCCACGGAATTTCTGGTTGCCCACTTGGAAATGCCATGGTCTAATTTTTCCAAGATATTGATCGTTCTTTCATAGAGAGGGCGAATATTAGTTGATGTAAAGTATACATCGTTGCGCCAAATGGCAGATTTACGGAGTTCCTGAAAACGTTGAAAATGTTTACGCCATTCTTCGCTGCTTTTTATCATTTCATTTAAAGCTTCTTCAACATCTAGATCATATTCTTCATTATTAGACTTTTGTTGAAGTTGAGATAAATTATCAGATAATTGTTTTAGAGTGACGGTAATATTAATTTCTTGTTCAATCTGGTCAACTTTATTTAATCCAGCAAAACGCAGTAACACTGCTCTAAAATTTAATACCATAATTCGCCATGTATCACGTATTGAATACAATTGATTCAACAAGATAAATTCATCATTTGTTAGGTTATTCTTATCACCAAGGTTATGCAGTATGAGTTCAACAGAAGAAATGAATTGAACATTTGCACCGAGCATGTCTTTATTCATGATAGTCAAAATAGGATAGATCCATTGCGGATTATTTCTGAGCTCTAGTAGCTCGAGAATATCTGAATTCATCAAATTAATTAATTTTTCAAGATCATCAATGAGCGGTAGCAATCCGGTTTCTTCTAAATTAGTTACTTGAGCGAGTCTTTTTGACTGAATTAAATTGCTAGCAAGAAACCCTTTTATATTGGCATTTCGTTTGTTGGATGGGCTCAATAATAATTCGCTTAACAGCGTGTAGGTGGTTGCATTGTTACGGCGTATATTAGAAATAATGGTTGAAACAGTCTCTTGTAGTTGAAGTGCTTTGGTATTTTGGGACGTCACTTTGGTGACATAGATACTTGATAGCAGCGTGACAGCAATGAAAATGACAGAAACAAACGCTGAAATAATTAAATAGCTACTGCGTAAGCTGTGACGGGGTAGATTCTTAAGCATGGTTACTTTGTATTTTCACTCTTATATATAGTTATCGTCTGCTTGGACTAAAGTATTAGTTATAAAATACACCAAGAATCATGATTATAGAAAACTATATATATCAGTAAATTAAAGACATTATCAGGGTTTGTTTGCATAAAACCATTATTAAAGCATGGAATTAGTTGCTGGATTTATCTTTAAGTGACATTGTGCTCTTAAGAGATTTAAAATCACATTTAAATTAACATAATGAAAGACTAAAAAAATTACTGAAAAGGCGACAATAGTCGCCTTTTCAGTGCTCGCGCTGGTAGAATAGCCCGCTTTGAAACTCGGATTTGCTAAAAATGACAGTTCGTACTCGTTTTGCCCCCAGTCCCACCGGTTATTTGCACGTAGGTGGTGCGCGCACAGCACTCTTTTCGTGGTTATATGCTCGTAAACACGGCGGGCAGTTTGTTTTGCGTATCGAGGACACAGATTTAGAACGTTCTACACCTGAATCAGTGAATGCCATTTTAGAAGGGATGACATGGCTTGGGCTGGATTATGATGAAGGACCTATTTATCAGACGGACCGATTTGAACGTTACAATGAAATTATTCAACAACTGCTGAATGACGGACATGCCTACCGTTGCTACTGTAGCAAAGAACGCCTCGTTGATTTGCGTGAAGCACAAATGGCAGCAAAAATTAAGCCACGTTATGACGGTCACTGCTTAAAAAATAAAGTCGACGATCCCGATGCACCGCATGTAATTCGATTCCGTAATCCAGTGGCTGGCAGTGTCATTGTCAATGATCTGATTCGTGGCAAAGTCTCGATTAGTAATGACGAGTTGGATGACTTAATTATTCGCCGTACCGATGGCAGCCCAACCTATAATCTAACTGTGGTTGTGGATGACATGGACATGAACATTACCCATGTGATCCGTGGTGATGATCATCTGAATAACACACCACGCCAAATTAATATTCTTAATGCTTTGGGTGCAGAAGCACCTATTTATGCACATGTGCCGATGATCTTAGGTGATGATGGTTCGCGTTTATCAAAACGTCACGGTGCAGTGAGTGTCATGCAATATCGTGAAGAGGGTTTTCTGCCTGAAGCCTTATTAAATTATTTAGTGCGTCTAGGCTGGTCACACGGCGATCAGGAAATTTTCAGTATTGATGAGATGATTGCCTTGTTTGATATTGATGATGTTAATAAAGCCCCGTCTAGTTTTAATACCGATAAACTGGAATGGTTAAATCAGCATTATATTAAAGAAGCCGAACCAGCGCATATTGCAACATTGCTAAGCCCTCATCTGGGTAAGTTGGGTATCGACCCAACACAAGGCCCTGATCTGATTGATGTTGTTAAAGCCCAGCAAGAGCGTGCCAACACCTTGGTTGAAATGGCCGACATCAGTCAGTTTTTTTATAAAGACTATGATGAGTTTGACGAAAAGGCTGCCAAGAAAAACTTACGTCCGGTTGCTAAAGAACCGATGCTGAAAATTCGTGAAGCCTTAGCTGCACTTGAATCATGGAATGAAGAAGTGATTCATGCTGCTATCCATGATGTTGCGGATGCTTTAGAAGTAAAAATGGGTAAAGTGGCACAACCTTTACGTGTTGCAGTGGTTGGGCGGGCGGCTTCACCAGGTATTGATGTAACCTTATTCTTGGTAGGGCAAGAAGCCTGTTTACGTCGTATTGATCGCGCACTGGCTTATATCGAAGTACGTGCTAACGAAACTGCTGCGAGTTAGTGATAAGGATAGAATAAAAAATGAGTAATGAAGAAATGCCTAAAAGTAATTTTATTCGTCAGAAGATTGATGAAGACATTGCAAATAATAAAAATAACGGTGCTGTTGTCACGCGTTTCCCCCCTGAGCCAAATGGTTACTTACATATTGGCCATGCTAAATCCATTTGTCTTAATTTTGGTATCGCTCAGGATTATAAGGGTCAATGTAACCTTCGTTTTGATGATACCAACCCACACAAAGAAAATATTGAATTTGTAAAATCGATTCAAGATGATGTGAGTTGGTTAGGTTTTAGCTGGGGTAATAAGGCATTTTTCTCATCGGACTATTTTGAACAGTTACATGACTATGCCGTTGAATTAATTAACGCGGGTAATGCGTATGTATGTGATCTCAATGCAGAACAAGTGCGTGAGTATCGCGGCAATTTAACTCAGCCGGGTAAAGACAGTCCTGGACGTTCACGCAGTGTTGACGACAATCTTGATTTGTTTGCACGCATGCGTGCCGGTGAATTTGAAGACGGTAAATATGTACTGCGTGCCAAGATTGACATGGCATCACCAAACATGAATATGCGCGATCCCACGTTATATCGTATTCGTCATGGGGTGGTGCATCACCAAACCGGTGAAGAATGGTGTATCTATCCCATGTATGATTTTACACACCCTATTTCGGATGCCCTTGAAGGTGTTACCCATTCTTTGTGTACGCTGGAGTTTGAAGATCACCGTCCTTTATACGATTGGTTACTGGATAATATTTCTATTGACTGTCATCCACAGCAAATTGAGTTCTCAAGGCTTAATTTAGAATATACGGTAATGAGTAAACGTAAACTCACCTCGTTAGTGAGTGAGGGCTATGTGGATGGATGGGATGATCCACGTATGCCTACGATTGCTGGGTTACGCCGACGTGGTTTTACCTCCACATCGATTCGCGATTTTTGTGATCGTATTGGTATTACTAAAGCGGACAACACGGTTGAAATGGGTGTGTTAGAAAGCTGTATTCGTGACGACTTAAACGTGACTGCCTCGCGTCGCATGGTGGTGTTGAACCCACTAAAAGTTGTTTTAACCAATTACGATGAAGAAAAAGTAGAAGAGTTAGACGCAGCGAATCATCCACAAGACGAATCGATGGGAACACGTAACATTCCGTTTAGCCGTGAACTTTATATTGATAAAGATGACTTCATGGAAGTTAAACCTAACAAAAAATTTAAGCGTCTTGTCACCGATGGTGAAGTACGTTTACGCAATGCTTATGTGATCCGTTGTGATGAAGTTATCAAGGACTCGCAGGGCGAGATCATAGAATTGCGTTGCAGCTACGATGCAGCAACCCTCGGTGCCAACCCTGAAGGTCGCAAGGTAAAAGGGGTGATCCATTGGGTGTCAGCGACACATGCGCTTGAAGCGGACGTTTATCTTTATGACCGACTTTACACGAGTCCAAATCCGTCCGATGAGACAGATTTAAATCCTGATTCCGTTAAGGTGTTGCAGGGTTGCCAATGTGAAGCCGCACTCGCCGACGCCAAGCCCGGTGAACGCTTTCAGTTTGAGCGAGAAGGCTATTTTTGCCGCGATTCAGAAACAGGAAAAGAGGGCACTGCACGTTTTAATCGCACCGCTACCTTGCGCGATACGTGGGCAAAAAATGAACAAGAAAACAAGGTATAATCACCCTGTAACCCAGTCAGCGAGTCATTTTTGATGATAGCCGTTGACACCATGCCCGTACTGCATTAAAGTGCGCGCTCTGTTTTCGGGGCTATAGCTCAGCTGGGAGAGCGCTTGCATGGCATGCAAGAGGTCGGCGGTTCGATCCCGCCTAGCTCCACCAGATAGAAAACAGAGAAAAATTTGTCCCGTTCATCTAGAGGCCTAGGATATCGCCCTTTCACGGCGAGTACAGGGGTTCGACTCCCCTACGGGACGCCATATAAGTAAAAAGGCTCGCTTTATGCGAGCCTTTTTTATT
>CAZIWG010000049.1:0-9654 GCA_964542925.1 uncultured Granulosicoccaceae bacterium
GGTCGTGCTCTACCAGCTGAGCTATTCCCGCGTTAAGAGGTGCGTATTGTAGAGACACCGCGGCTAGAGTCAAGCGCTAGAGCCATTATTTTCATCATTATTATCAATATCTTTACCCGTTAACGCAGGCCATGCAGCATTCAGGTAAATGACCATAGACCAGAGGGTTAATACCACGGCGATGTAGAGTAATACTAAGCCAACCTCGTAGGTGGGGAAGGCACTAATGGTTTCCCTATACAACAACAATAACAAGGCTAACATCTGCCCTGCGGTCTTTATTTTGCCAATATACGACACGGCGACCTGTGTACGTTCACCGATTTCTGCCATCCATTCACGTAATGCGGAAATGGCGATTTCACGGCCAATGATGACAATGGCGGGGAGTGCTAACCAAACGCTTGGATCAGCAACGACAAGTAGGATAAGTGTCACCGCAACCATAAGTTTATCGGCAACGGGGTCTAAAAAGGCTCCAAAACGAGTAGTTTGATTCAATTTCCGAGCTAAATATCCATCGAGCCAGTCGGTAAAGGCGGCAATAGCGAAGATGCCGGCCGATGTGGGGCGTGCCCAGTCAAATGGCAGGAAGAACACCAATACGAACACAGGGATCACTGCGATACGGGTTAAGGTTAAAATGTTCGGTACGGTTAATTTCATAAGTAAATGTCGTCTTTTTATGTCATTGCGAGCGAAACGCGTCAATCTGGTCGAGATTACTTTTGTTTTAAAAGATTGCTTCGTCATTTCATTCCTCGCAATGACGTTACTACTTTGTTATTCCTACACTACTTTGTTATTCCTACACTACTTTGTTATTCCTACACTAGTTTGTTATTACCTACATTAGTTATTGTCAGCATGAAACACATCATAAATACGTTGTGCTAGAGCCTTACTGATTCCTTCAATTTTAGCTAAATCTTCAATACCGGCTCGGCTTACTGCGTGTAAACCGCCAAATTCTTTGAGTAAACGCTGCCGACGCTTTGCGCCCAATCCGCTAATGTCTTCCAGCACGGACTTTTGGCGCGCTTTAGCACGGCGTGCACGGTGCCCTGTTATCGCAAATCGATGCGCTTCATCTCGAATATGCTGAATCAGGTGCAATGCTGCCGAGTCTGCTGCCAGTATAAAGGGCGTTTTGTGCCCTAACAAGAACAGGCTTTCTTCACCGGGCTTGCGGGCTTCGCCTTTGGCGATGCCGATGACGGTGATTCCGGCTATTTGCAGCTCTTCTAGTACCGAGCCGGCTTGTGATAGCTGCCCTTTGCCGCCATCAATAAACAAAATATCAGGCACAACGCCCTCGCCTTTTTTAATTTTTGTGTAGCGACGTTTTAATGCTTGATGCATGGCGGCAAAATCGTCACCGGGGGTGATCCCTTCTATATTAAAACGCCGGTAATCAGATTTAAGCGGCCCTTCGGTATTAAACACGACGCAAGAGGCAACAGTGGCTTCGCCCATGGTGTGGCTAATATCAAAACATTCGAGGCGTTGTGGCATCGACTCTAAACCCAATGCATCTTGCAAGGCTTCAAAACGTTTTAATAAACTGCTTTTTGAATTGAGATGTTGTTTAACGGAATAGTCAGCATTGTCTTGTGCCATTTTTAACCAACGCGCGCGTTCGCCACGGACACTGTGACTTATTTTTATTTGATGCCCTGCTTGATCACTGAGTGCTTGTGCCAACCATTCTAGATCGTTGGGTTTTACACTCACAATCATTTGAGCCGGGATCGGCCGGCGTGATCCTTTGCTACGTCCACCGCCTAAATAATACTGTGGAATAAAACTGGAAAGGATTTCTTCTGGTGTGGTGTTGGTTAAGTGTTTAGGATAATAAGCTCGGTTACCTAAATGATGACCGCCACGTACCGTAAACACTTGCACGCAACTTGCACCACCGGCAACGCTTACTGCGATTAAATCAACATCACCCTTTTCACCACTGACGTATTGGGTTTCTTGCAACGTTTTAAGGCGTGAAATTTGATCGCGCACAGTGGCGGCTTGTTCATAATCCAAGGTTTCTGCGGCATTTTCCATGCGGGTGATTAATGACTTTATGACGGCATCATCTTTACCTTCTAGAAACAATATCGTGTTATTGATATCTTCTGCATAGTATTGTTTTTCTATAAACCCGACACACGGTGCCGAACAACGTTTTATTTGATACTGCAAACACGGTCTTGATCGGTTTTTAAAATAACTATCATCACATTGGCGTACAGGGAACAATTTTTGCAAAAGATTTAAGGTTTCTCGTACTGAGCCGGCACTTGGGTAAGGTCCAAAGTAACGCCCTTTGATTTTTTTAGCGCCGCGATGAAAACTAAGCCGCGGAAAATCTTGCTCTGTTGACAAAAATAAATACGGGTAGGTTTTGTCGTCACGTAATAAAATATTGTAGCGCGGTAAGAATTCTTTAATAAGATTATTTTCTAAAATTAGCGCTTCAGTTTCCGTGTGTGTAACGGTAATAGTGACATTGGCAACTTGTTTCATGAGTGCCGCTGTTTTTGCAGCAAACCCGCTACTTCGAAAATAAGACGATACACGTTTTTTCAAATCACGCGCCTTACCCACATATAAAATGGTCTCGTCTTCACTGTGCATGCGATACACACCAGGACGACTCGTCAAGGTGCGTAGAAAGGCTTTTGAGTCAAACTCGCCCTGCTCAGACATGCTTACGCCTTTTTGCTCAGCAATTGTTGTGCTTGTGCAAAGACATCGTGAAACATGCTTTCCGTTAGACGTTTTGTTGAGGTGTTGTATTTGCTGCAATGATACGAACTGAGCAACCAACGACCATCAGGTAATTGGGCGCAAACATTGTGACCAAAGGGGAAGTCTTTTATTTTTACGCCGCAAGCTTTAAGTACAGCCTTGTGCGCCACCAAGCCCAGCACCAAGATCACGCGTAGCCTTTTAAAAGCGTGCAGCTCATCTTGCAATAAAACATTGCAGGTATTCACTTCTTCGGTAGTGGGTTTGTTTTGTGGTGGCAGGCATTTCACTGCATTGGTGATGCGACAGTTTTTTAATTTCATCCCATCGTCCACGGATTCAGAAACGGGCTTATTGCTGAAACCAAATTTATGCAGCGTTTCATAAAGAAGAATGCCGGCGTAATCACCTGTAAAGGGTCTGCCTGTAGCATTAGCACCATGCATGCCGGGCGCCAAGCCTACCACCAATAGTTCCGGTTGTTTTATACCAAAAGGAGGCACGGGTCTGCCGTAATAGTCGGGGTGTTCTTCGCGCACCCTGATAAGAAAATCACTCAATCGAGGGCAACGCTGGCAATGGATATCAAAACAACTTTGTTTAGCTTTCATAGAACCAGTTTACAGCGTTTCAACCTCAAAAATCTCAATTTCTTGCATCAGACCGCTGTTTAAATCGACACTGCAAATACGGTGCGCATTGGTGTCGGCGATATAAAGCAGATTTCCTTGCAGGCTCAAGCCCGTGGGTTCATGCAAGCTACCGGTTAGGCGAACTGACGCCAATACACCGTTAATAATTTTAAGCCGGCGTAATCGATTGTTATAAGTGTCTGCAACCCACAACACTTTGCGTTTAGGATCATAAACAATGTCCATTGGATGCTGGCATCGCGCCACGTCTTTTTTACCATCCACTGAACCGAACTCAAACAAACCCTTACCGATAACGGTGTTAACGTTGTTGTCACGCAATCGAATTGAACGGATCGATGAGGTTTCAGCATCAACAAAGAACAAATGTTTTTCGATGTCTTCACCGATAGATAGGCCTGAAGGTTGCGCCAACATGGCCATCTGACCATTGCCATCTTTAATTTCTTCAACGCCCGTTCCGACTAACACCTGAATTGTATTTTTGTTTTGGTCCATCGCCCAAATTTGATGGCTACCTGCCATGGCGATGTATAAAATACCTTTGTCATGTTCCAGTGCCATCGGTGAATTCAAAGGAACCTGCAGTGGATCATCGTAAATCTCAAAGTTTTTCACTTTGCCACGTTTATTCATTCCCGCCACAGTAATGACATCACGGGTAATTAAATCAATTCGTCGAATAACATGGTTGTCGGTATCAGCAACAAACAGGAAATTCTCTATCTGTACCAAGCCTTGTGGGTTATCAAACGCTGCTTCCGCACCGTTGCCATCAATCAACCCAGGTGCACCAGAACCAAAGATATGAGCAATGCGACCATTGGGCATACATTCAATGACACGGTTATGCCCGCTGTCACTAATAAATAAACGCTCTTCCCCTGCATGCACTTTGCCTGGGAATTTAAGTTCTAGATCAGGTTCGGGCTTTATACGCGTAGGAACATTTTCTATTTGTAAAATATTCTTAGCTTCAGCCTGTTGAATAGATTGCTGAATCATTTTATCTAATTGCTTAACTTTACCTTCACCGCGTAACACACCTACGATATAACCTTCAGGATCGATATAAATAATCGATGGCCATGCTTTGATGGTGTATTGCTTCCAAACCGTAAAAGAGGGATCGTGTGCAACCGGATGACGAATGTAATGACGGTTAATCGCTTTTTGAACATTATCGCCAATACGTTCATTAGGGAATTTAGGAGAATGAATGCCAATAACAACGAGGTTGTCTGGGTAACGACGTTCTAACTCGGCTAATTCAGGGAGAACATGTTGGCAATTAATACAGCAATAAGTCCAAAAATCGAGTAACACAATTTTGCCACGCAAATCTGCGAGCTTAATGGGTCCTTCCTTAGTATTAAACCATTCTAAACTATCGGGCAGTTCTGGTGCGCTGATCCGTGGTGCAGTCATACAAACCTCTCCAGCCATTCCCTGTTACTGGCATTTCTTATTAACTTAACTAATTGCTACCATTTTCGTCAATCATACCGTGGCGCATCGCCAAATGTGTGAGCTCAACATCACTTTTTACATCCAGCTTCTCAAACAAACGGTAACGATACGTGCTCACCGTTTTGGGTGACAAACAAAGCTTATCAGCAATTTCTTGTATCTTCTGTCCTTGTGTGACCATTAGCATCACTTGCAGTTCACGCTGCGACAAGGCATCAAATGGAGACTTATCACTACCTGGCAACATGGTTAAAGCCAATTGTTGCGCCACATCACTACCGATAAAGCGCTTACCCTTACTTACCTGGCGAATGGCATCAACAATTTCAGA
This sequence comes from uncultured Granulosicoccaceae bacterium, assembly GCA_964542925.1. Lineage (GTDB taxonomy): Bacteria > Pseudomonadota > Gammaproteobacteria > AKS1 > AKS1 > Sulfuriflexus. Next base: position 5,203 of record CAZIWG010000049.1, read on the forward strand.
CACCGCACAACCCTTAGTTAGGTAGCCAGAGGCTCCCGCTTCAAGTAAACGCGTTGGAAAAGGCTCATCAAGGTGAATAGTCACAACAATTACTTTGGTTTCAGGCGCGATTTGCATTAACTTACGTGTTGCTTCAAGACCGCCAATGCCTGGCATATTAACATCCATTAACACCACTTGCGGATTCAGCTCACGAACCAACTTAATAGCGACCTCGCCACTATCTGCCTCAGCGATGACCTCGATATCATCGAAATCATCTAATAAACGCCGTATTCCAGTGCGCACTAGCTCATGATCATCGACGAGTAATACTCTTGTCGCCATTTTCCCTCTCCCTGACCTGACATGCAGATACAGCATGTTCTTATACATACTTAACTATATAGGCTAGTTTAGATGAACTTTGTAGGTAAATGTAAGTATTTTCTTACAAGTGAGTAGTCATTTACGTAATCCATTAATATTAGAATGGTATATATTTGTAAGCAGATGATTTAACTTAACTTTATAGCTACTTGCGGATGGTGGATAATAGCCGCTCAGAAAATGATGACATAAGAATAAGCACAGCAGCCCATTGCAGTCTGCAATACAGTTTAGAAATTGCCACGCTCACGTTGTTCACTCGCAATGACAAATGCACAAAATCAGCAGGCTGCGGGCTGTTTCACAAACGAAAAAAGCCGCCCAATGGGCGGCTTATCGTTATATATGGCGGAGAGGGTGGGATTCGAACCCACGGAAGGGATAAACCTTCGCCGGTTTTCAAGACCGGTACTTTCGGCCAGCTCAGTCACCTCTCCAAAGTGGCGGCTATTTTACACGACAAAGAGGTTATGTATAGTCTTGATTTGAATGAATATGCCCATATTTATAAAGTAGTTAGCAAGGAGCGTTATTCTAAGCACTGAAGGCTTGTATTTTTCAGTTTCGGCGGTATGCTGGGATAAATTAAGACCCAATGTGGTCATAGTATTAGTAGTAACAAATATAAATTAAGAGGATATACCATGTTTACCAATGAACCCGCAGTAACCCGTTCACGCGAGTCTGTACTCGCTACTAACAAGGTTATTCGTAATACCTACACCCTACTGTCCATGACATTGATCTTTAGTGCAGTGATGGCGGCTGTGTCTGTTGTGACGAACTTAAGCCCAGGGATTAGCATGATTAGTTCATTCGGTGCTATCGCTTTGATTTGGTTTGTTTTGCCACGCACCGCAAATTCAGGTGCGGGTATTTTTGTTATCTTTGGTTTTACTGGCCTGCTTGGACTTGGGCTTGGACCAATGCTTAACCAATACCTTGCGATGGAAAATGGTAGTCAGTTAATTGGTACCGCTTTAGGTGGCACCGGCGTTATCTTTCTTGCTTTATCTGCTTATGCATTAACAACCCGTAAAGATTTTAGTTTCTTAGGCGGGTTCTTAATGGTTGGTATGTTCGTTGTGCTTGCTGCCATTGTCGCCAATATTTTCATGGACATCCCTGCATTGTCATTAGCTATCTCTGCGGTTGTCATTATGATTATGAGTGGTTTTATTTTATACGACACAAGCAGAATCATTAACGGTGGCGAAACTAACTACCTGATGGCGACTGCCTCATTGTATTTAAGTATTTATAATATATTTATTAGTTTGCTTAATATTCTTGGTGCGACAAGCGATTAATCTTTTGTGGTCAAACTGAGTAAAAGAACCCCGGCTTGCCGGGGTTTTATTTTTATATGATTAGGAGTTGATATGGATTGGCTAAAAATTGGCTCTGCCGCAGGCATTATTATTATGATGGTTTTAATCTTTCCAAGACTACGTCATTCTATGAAAGAGAGTAATGAAGCGAAGAACAAAGATTGGTTAGCCGTAATTATACCGCTTGCCTTAGTCGTTTTATTTGTTGTTCTTTTGACTAAGATGGTTTGATTCAGGTACTCAGTACAAAAACTCTCAAAAGCTGTCATTGCGAGACGGGGTTATCGTCGTGGCAATCTTTATAAATACACGTTGAATTTGAGAGATTGCTTCACGTTGTTCGCAATGACGGAATAGGATAGTTACCGCTTTTTAAGTCCCAGTACATCCTTTAACATCCGCTGAAGATTTTTCAATGCCTTTGGCACTTCAATATCCATAATTTGTTCTAGCACCCATTTGTTATCTGTCTCAGCCATTATTTGCGAAATGCTGTGTGCAAGTAAACGGCGGAATTCATAACTGGGACCATCATCATCGTAAGGACATTCTGAATAGTCACCAAAGCGTGTATTAAGTTTTTGTACGATTTCAGCGCGATATTCACCTTCACCGAGTAATTCACGTTTGTTAGTTTCAACCATGTCGGTTAAATCTAATGCCATGGCGGAAACAAATTCACGGCGCTCATCTTCACTGAATTTTCCGTAAACAGTGCGGTCGCCCACTTGAATCATAAACGCGATAATTTCAATAAACATGTTAATCACTTGTTCATCTTCACCAAAATGGAATCCATCCTTTTCCATATTGTTGTAAATTTCGCGGGTTAATTTCCAAATATTAAATGCAATAATGCCGGCAAGATCGGTCATGGTTTTCTCTTTACGAGAGCCTTCCATGTTGCGCTGACTTCGTTTAGAACGATGCCATTTTGTTTTCATTCGTATTGCCATACATTTCTCTCAATCTTTTTTAAGATTTATCTAGTGAAATAACGCGTCCTTTCATTTCACGATGAAGTTTATCAAATGCCACTGCACGTAATTTTTTCGCTTCTTCTTCTGTTTTAGAGGCGGGTGATTCTTCCCATTTTCCGGTAATGACATCGCGTACAGAAAATTTATGTACACGCCCTACTTTATAAATATCACTAAGGCTTTCATTCGCTTTAGCTCGTGCTTCTTCATCTGTCACTAAAGCTTTGGGCTGATGCTCTGCCGCGTTACCAAAGCGTGTGTTTAATATATCACCTTCTGTGTCGATATGAGCAACAGTGACACCGGGCATACGATCGATAATGTAAGCACACAACAATAACGCAAGGGTTTTATTGTCTTCGCTCAACGCGTCTAGAATACGATCAGCAGCAATCTGGCAACGTTCTTTGCGGCCTGGCTTTTCAACAAATTCACGGCTCATTTGATAGCCACCATCCATGTCTGCATCTATTTTGCTAAAAAAAGACTCTCCTTCATCAAGCATTTCCTTCGGCACATCAAAATCATAGGCCGTTTCATTTATATAAGCAGTTAGGATCATTCAATTCTCCGGTGTATTCATGTATCTAAATTAGCAAGTGATTATACTCAAAAAAAATGTTTTCTACATCCCTATAGACCTGCTAGCCACATGGAAATAAGGCGTTTTTTACTGGCTGTTAGCTTGCTGCTCTGTCAAAATAGCCAACAATTTAGAATCGTATGTGGAGAATATAATGTCTGATCCAAGTGGCCTTGATATGGACTTAGCAAGCGGCATGGCCGCTTTTGAAGCCAAAGAGTTTAACCGTGCTAAACAATTTTTATCATCTTTTGCTGAACAAGGCCATCCTGAAGCGCAACATCGCATGGCGATCATGTACCAAAATGGTTTAGGGCTGGTAAAAGACGATGCGACAGCAATTAAATGGATGCGTGCCTCTGCTGAACAAGGTTATGCCTTTGCGCAACATGGACTGGGGTTTATGTACATGATGGGTGAATGTGTTGATAAAGACGAAGCTGCCGCCGCTGAATGGTTCGAGAAAGCCGCCAATCAGGGAATGGCCGGAGCGGCGATGACACTGGGCATGATGTACGAACAAGGCCAAGGCGTTGCTCAAGATGCTGAAAAAGCACAGAAATGGTATAAAAAATCGGAAGAAATGCAATAAGCGACTATTTTAGTCAAGTGCTTAAAAAGTAATTTTTCTATTTCACGTATTGTTGGTGAGGTTTAATCGTGGTTCAATGGCTCTTAATGCTATTGGCCACTGTTAAATCTGCTATGCAATTAGACAGAATTAAATTTTCAGCCATCATTTTCTTAAGCCTGTTTTACACCGAGGCTTACGCACAGGAACAACCTTTTTTTACTGCTGGCAAATCACTTGCCGTTGAAATGGGTAAAACTTATCAACGCGCTATAAACTGTGGTCACGAACTCGCTAACATCTCAAAGCCGAGCGCTGTTGCTTTATTTCAGAATTATTTCCCGAAGCCAAAGGTAATGCTAATCATGCAGCAGTTTGAATTGTCGGTTGCCAAAGAAAAATCCCAGTCATGTAACTTGGATTCGATTCAGTCTTTCGCGTTGATGCATAAAATGGGCATGTTTATGCGAATGACAGGGGCTGCTTCGAAGCAGTAAGAGATTGCCACGACGATGAACCTGTCTCGCAATGACAGTGCTATTTATGCATCTTGCAATAATACGGGGGCTTTCGTCATTGCGAACTCAGTGAAGCAATCTTTGTAGTTCATCTCTACGT
>CAZIWG010000049.1:9754-11836 GCA_964542925.1 uncultured Granulosicoccaceae bacterium
GAACAACGTGACGCGGCAATCTCTAAAATCAATCGCCAATCCAAGGAGATTGCTTTGCTTCGCTCGCAATGACAGTATTGCCTAATCCTTATACCGAAGCATTGAAACGTTTTAATGCTTCACCTGAATCAAGTACCGCACGTATTGCATCTGCTGCATCAGTGAGTTCTTCATATTTACCAAGATGCCAAAGAATATTTGCACCACCATAAACAAGTGAATCATAGGTCATGGTTTTTTCACCCCCCAGTGCGGCAAGTCCTGCTTCTACAGCGGCTTTCGCAAAGGCATCGCGGTTATATTCACCAGTGACTTCATCAATGCCACCCGTTTCTTGTTTGCATGAATCGGGTACAGGTACGGCACGCAGGTCGTAATTAAATCCTAAGTCTTGTGGTGTTGGATCGGCTTCGCGTTTAACCACTTCACCTTCAAAACTAAATAGCTTGCCGGTCTGACGTAGTGAAGGAATAACGCCTCCTTCTATACCACGCACTAATAACGCACTATCGAAACCTGACAATGCCGCAAGCATGGCGTAAACTGGTGGGTAAGGTTTATGCACATAACCACAAACGTGATGGGTTTTACCACGTGCTTTAATTGGCATGGTTTCTGTTTCAACGGTGGTGATCGGTGGGCGTTTAATTACCAGTGTACGAAAACCAGTTAAGTCATTTAATTTTTTACAAAACTGACTTTGATCAACGTATGCCCAACCAATGTCGCTGTTTTCAATTTGTTCTGCGGCTTGCTGCGGCGTGAGTGAATCATTCTTGCCTGCTGCACGCATAATTTGACGATGTGTTACACCAAACTTTGGACTGACTGTTTCCATGCCGTGCGATACAGCGGGTACGCCACAGGCTGCCATAACAGCCGGTAAAAATGGTGATGCGGGTAAGGTACGGTTATAACCGTCATACGGATCGCCGATATCAACCAATTCATCAACGTCGGCTGTAATACGATCCATGCAATCAATAATGCCTTCGAGAATGCCACGGTTTTCTTCTGGCGTTTCACGTTTCATACGTAAGCCAATTAAGTAAATCGCTGACTGCACCGGATCAATGTAGCCATCTAAGATAGCTTTCATTCCAGCACGCGCTTCTTCTTGCTCAATGTCTTTACTCAGCTCAGGACCTGTGGCAACGCGTTGAATTATTGAACGCATTAATTCCTTTGCTTCGGCTTCGGCATTACTCATATTACTCTCCATCAAAATACCGCTGTCGTCGTTAGTGAACGAACAGCGTTTACTTGTCTTTAATTAATGTTTACTAGTATCGAATCGTCTTCAATTTTTACTGGGTAGATGCGTAAGTCTTCATCAGCAGGTTCATCAAGCGGTTTGCCTGTTAGCAAATCAAACCGACTGCCGTGCAATGAACACTTAATGCAGTTGCCCTGCAAAGCACCCAACGCCAGTGATACTTCTTCGTGGGTACACATTTCATCACAAGCATGTACGGTGCCCTCAACATTTGCCAACAGAATTAATTTTTCTTCAAGTTTAACGCGGAACATTTTACCGAGTTTTACTTGATCTAATTTTGCGGCATAAATATAGGTATCAGTCATAGTTACTTAATCTTTATTTCAATTTTATTGATTATACTTAAAAATACACATTTAGTTAGCTTGGGCGAAAAATAATGACGCCCCACCAAAGAGAATAATCCACGCTACAACCCGTTTAAAATGTGCGTCTGCCACTTTATTTCTACAATCGGTGCCGTAACAGAGCCATTGATGGCATAACCTATTCCACGAAACACATTCAATGAAAGGAAAAAGGCCAGCGCGTAGTTTCTAATTACCAGCTTATCCGTGTGTGTTGAAATCAACCTTGTCATCGCTATTCGGGCCACTAATACCAAATCGCAACCAGTTGACGTTGACTAAACTCACCGGGGCCACCACCAATATACCAATGACAAAACTCACCTTCATCGGTGCGCTGTAGTTGGTAACCTTTATCTTGAAAGTCATTCACTGCAAAAAAAAGGAAACTCGGCAGAAAGTTGACTTAAGGCTTCGCTAATTGATTCAAATAATTTTGTATCAATATCATTCCAA
>CAZIWG010000049.1:11936-17611 GCA_964542925.1 uncultured Granulosicoccaceae bacterium
TTGACTTAAGGCTTCGCTAATTGATTCAAATAATTTTGTATCAATATCATTCCAAACAGACTCATTTATTATCAACTATTTCGTCCTAAGACAGAAAAGGCTGTCATAAAGACAGCCTTTTCAAAAACATCTTGATCACAATGGTGTCAATAGGTGTTTTTAGTAACCACCCTTACGTGTACTCTTAGGTAAACCTGCCCACTTACGACCTTGCTTAGAAGGTGTGCCAGGAAACAATAAGTACATGTCTTTAGAGTTAACTTTGTCGCCCCATTTTTTACTCATCGATTTCATGATGGTACGTTCGTTTGGCTCATTACCACCATTGTTTACATGTTCATCACGTAAATACTTTACAACGTCAACGTGACGTTCAGTCATTTCAACATCATCAGCTGCTGCAATAACGGCAATTAATTCTTCAGACCATTCGCTAATGTCATTCAAGTAACCGTAATCATCAGTTTCAATTGTTTTACCATCTAATTCGTATGCCATATTGAATTTCCCCTTTCTTTACTTTCTATGCTTAAAAAATTTTGTAAATTGTACCTGAATTACTAGCATAAACTCAATTTATATTATAAATCACTCATGTACTTTGTGAACTTCTGTAATACTCTTTTGTGGAATAAATAACCCACAGCCCATGTGCTTGTGTTCCCCGAGTCCATTTTGCTGAATTTTTATTGATTCTTCAGGCGATAACTCGGCAATCATTAACGTTAAAGTATTAAGCATGCCTTTGTCTGTGCGTATTATATGCGCTCTGCCGGGCAGCATTTTGAGTGGTTTTATCCCCATTAATTGCAAGCTTTGCATCACTTCTTGCAAAAAAGCAGCTTCATCCATGCCCTCTTGCAAAACATTGTAACGAGAAAAGATGGTTTCCAGCGGTTGCAATAAACGCTCACGCATTTTTAATATTTTCATATCGTTTCCCGCAACCGATAATTGTTTGCCACACAGTAAGGCGGCATCATCAAAACGTTCGCTAGGTATTCGTAAGGTTAATTTAGTACGTTTAGATAAGTGTAATATCTCATCACCACCCTCAGGACGAAGCCAGCCATTACCTGCTTCTGGAATATTAATGGGATGTATTCCTGCGCCCTGTTCTTCGAGCAACCACGGCAAATGCTCTAAAATTGCTTCAGATAAGGCAAACGCATGATCAACAGGCAAGCTCCGGCAATCTAGCCCATAGACAACATCCACAATGCTGTCTGAGAACTTTTTTGTTTGTTTTTCGTCTTCTTGCCAATACATTGCTAATTAACCGGTAAGGTTGCCCAAATTGCATCACGATCAATCCACCATTCATCTTGTACCAGCACATCTATAACGTTACGCATACGCACGAGGAATTTTTCAGGGTCATCAAGTTCCATGCGAGCAAACCATGCTTTGAATTGATCTTGAGATTCCACTTCAGAATGACGTCTTGCCACCGTACCTAGCAATGAATTGGTGAAAAAGGTTAAATCTTCGTGTTTTTTGCCTTCTGTGCGAATATCCGCGATGTAATGTGCCACGGCAGCGGCCAACGCAGCACCATCTGAATCTGCGGGCGTTTCATTCACCACATGCTGCAAAAGTGCCACCGTAAGTTCTGGATCTACTTCGGGGAAAGTTACCGCCACCCATATACCTTGCCCAAGTGCAACCAATGACTCAGCTTGATCCGCTAAAAACATGTTATTACAAGTTTGAGCGAGTGCATCCCAATCTTCAGCATCTTTGAAGATATCAAAGGCTTCACGTGCTTCATTAAAGGCTTCTTCACCACGTTCAAGATCAACCAAAATAGCAGAGGTTTGAATCAGTAACTCACCCTTTTGTTTGGGGTCAAAACCGGCAGGTAGCTCGGTCATTTCCTGATGCAACTCATGCAAACGTGCTTCAAGCAGACCCGTGGCCTGTTGCACATCTTCGCCGCTATCGGCATCCATAACTTCTTCACTCTTTATATATTTCATAATGTTAAGTAATACTCTTAATGTAATTAGTTACTACTATTTCGTTGCTGTTTCATCGTCATGCCAGTCTATATTACATCGTTACTGAATAAATACCGGCAAAAGCACCTTCCAGACGATCTTCCCAGTTATTGGGCGTGTCTGGGTAACTGGGTTTCACATCTATATTAAAGTGAATTTCACCACTGGTTTGAGCCACTTTCTCAATGATTTTGAGAAGCTCGGGAAACGACTGACAATCGTGATTTTGCATCAATACTTCACTCAAATAGAGCATAGTGGCACCTTTATCTCTTAATTAAATAGCTAGATCATTTGAAACACGTTCGTAGTAGCGAGCACGATATAATAATCGCCCTTCACCCTCCGCCTGCTCATCTGAGAATGCGGTTCGGCTGTGCAAGACATTATTGCAAATTAGTCCCTGCCCAGACTGCAGTATATGATTGAAAACATACGGGTTTTCATCATTTAGCAAGCTAACAAGATAATTAACAGCCTGCTCTGTCGTCGCATCATCACGCCACTCTATGCTGCGTGTTCTCGCTGTATAACGCATATGGAGGCAATTTGTTGCAATATCAAGGGAGAAAACCGGTCCAGTTTGTGCTGCACGCGTTATCTTACCCAACTCAGTATTAGCTGGGATGGTCATTGCCTGAGGGTGCATAAGTGCCTTAATGTAGGCTGGATTTTCATCGCGCAACTGAATATAGATCATCTCGGGATCAACCAGCGCATTTTCACCCCCTTCAGCCGCAGGGCGAACGCAATGCAGAATAATCGCTCTAACTTGTTGCTCGGGCGGGTTGTAATAACCATCCGTATGCCAAAGTAAACGCCGATCTGAATACGGAATATAACCTCGCTTTAGTTTGCTAGGTACCACGGTCAACGAAGTAATACCATCATCATCCGCCAGCATATTCGGATCCAGGTGCACCAAACCGAGCTGTTGTCCGCAGATTCTAGGGATATCTTTGTCTTCAAAATCAGATAGATTAGTATTATATATCAATATATTAGCGCGTTTAAGTAGAACTAACATCGCTTGTTTCTCAACATCAGTTAAGCAACGAGGATCGTCTACATCAACAATCAATTCACTCGCTTCCCGAGGGTAAGACGCTAGCTTCTGAGTTCGCCACGTCTGATAAGCCAGCTCATTTTCGAGGAGAAGCGGGCTTTCATTGATATTAGCTACTATCTGACTCATTACCATTTACCCTCATTGTTCAAGATTTAAGCTAAGCTGAATCCCCTATTATATAGAGTAATCAAAAATACCCTTCAAATACCAACTTAATCCGCCGGACTTTTTGGATTACTCTGACTTTAGTGTATTATTCGACGCCGGCAAAGCCTCTCTAATGGGATGCTCGCCACAAGCAACGGGTATTAAAGCTTTATCGTTGTTTGGACGATATAAATGTACAAAATCTGACTTCAGCGTATATCCCTTTTGGGAGGGGTAAGTTTTTTTTATACACCCCCAAAGACGGGTTTCACTCTAGCGTCAGACGCGTACACTTGCTCAACATTGAATACGGGGGTGTCGATGTAGTCCCTTAAAGTGGCAATCGACAGCCCAGTTTGTAAAACACAAGTTTTTAGTTTTATTTGGATATAACTGTAGCTACGATGTAGCAAAACAGGAGGACATCACAAAATGGCTGATACACCAAAAAACCCTGAACGTCATCATACGTTCATGCCTTCAGAGAAAAAATCTACTAAGGCATTCTACGATACACCTAATCTTGACGAACTAGAAAAAGGTCCATGGCCTAGTTTCGTAACGGGCATTAAACGTCTGGCTATGCAAGAAGAATTCGGCGACATGATGGTCGATCTTCTAGGTCAATTAGAACATTCTTACAACACACGTCTTGGTTACTGGAAAGGCGGTACTATCTCTGTATTCGGTTACGGCGGCGGTATCATTCCACGTTTCACAGAATTGATGGGTGCTGATGGCACACCAATGTTCCCAGCGTGTAAAGAATTCCACACTATTCGTGTACAGCCACCTGCTGGTAACCACTACTCTACAGACATGTTACGTCAACTGTCTGACTCATGGAACAAATGGGGTTCTGGTCTTGTCGCTTTCCACGGTCAAACTGGTAACATCATGTTCATCGGTACTGACAACGATCGTATTCAAGGTTTCTTTGATGAAGTTAATGCATACGGTTGGGATTTAGGTGGTGCCGGACCTTGTGTTCGTACTGCGATGTCTTGTATAGGTGCTGCACGTTGTGAGCAATCTTGTGCAAATGAAATGAAGATTCACCGTTTACTTGTAAACAACTTCATTGATGATATGCATCGCCCTGCTCTACCATACAAATTCAAGTTCAAAGTCTCAGGTTGTCCTAACGACTGCATGAACTCTATTCAACGTGCAGACATGGCCGTTATCGGTACATGGCGCGATGATATGAAAGTGAACCAAGACGAAGTGAAAAACTTCATTTCTGACAAAGGTCGTAAATACGTTATCGACAACGTTGTAACACGTTGCCCAACTAACGCACTTTCTTTAGATGATGACGATACACTGAACGTTGATAACCGCAACTGTGTACGTTGTATGCATTGTATCAACGTTATGACTAAAGCTCTTTCAGTGGGCGATGATAAGGGTGTAACTATTCTTATCGGTGGTAAACGTACACTGAAAATCGGTGACCTCATGGGTACGGTTCTTATCCCATTCATGAAGTTAGAAACTGAAGAAGACTACGAAAAACTGACTGAACTTGCTGAAGAAATCATCGACTTCTGGGCAGAAAATGGTCTTGAGCATGAGCGTTGTGGTGAAATGATTGATCGCATCGGCCTCGTTAACTTCTTGGAAGGTATCGGTGTTGACGTTGATCCAAACATGATCTCAAGCGCTCGCCAGTCATCTTACGTTCGCATGGATACATGGGACGAAGAAGCTGATAAGTGGAACCAGCGTAAAGCAGGTTAATCATTCATTAATTTTACAGCCTGTCTGTTTTCAGACAGGCTGCATTATTAGATAGTAACGAAATACTTAATTAACTAAATTAAGAAATTGGAGACTTTAAATGGCTGATACTCCTCAGTACCCAATTGAAAGTGGTTGTCCGGACGGGTTCCAGTATTTACACCCGGTAATGAAAAAGAACTTTGGCAACTGGGATTTTCACGAACGCCCACGCCCAGGTGTTCTACGTCACGTCGCGAAAAGCGGTGATGAAATTTGGACAGTACGTTTTGGTACACAGCGCCAGCTTGGACCATACGAAATCAACCTTCTTTGCGACATCGCTGATGAATTCGCTGACGGTTACATTCATTTTACAATTCGTTCAAACATGGAGTTCTGTGTTGCTGATAAAGCAAAAGTAGAACCTTTGATTGCTGCGATTGAAGATGCTGGCTACCCAATCGGTGGTACCGGTCCTTCTGTTACCATGATCTCTCACACCCAAGGTTGGTTGCACTGTGATATTCCAGGCACTGACGCATCAGGTGTTGTGAAAGCATTAATGGATGAATTGCACGAAGACTTTACACACGAAAATATGCCTAACCGCGTTCACATCACGACTTCATGTTGTCAAATCAACTGTGGTGGTCAAGGTGATATTGCGATTAACATACAACACACTAAGCCACCTAAGATTAACCATGACTTAGTTGCTAACGCTTGTGAACGTC
>CAZIWG010000050.1:0-17249 GCA_964542925.1 uncultured Granulosicoccaceae bacterium
GCATGGTCAAGCGTGCCGCATTAGCCCGTGCCATTGTCATGGATCCAAAGTTGCTGTTCTTCGATGAACCTTCTGCCGGTCTTGATCCGGTTGCTGCTGCAGAACTCGATGATCTTATTCTACGTATACGTAAAGCACTCAACACAACCATTATTGTTGTAACCCATGACTTAGATAGTACCTTTCGTATTGCAGATCGCATTACTGTGTTAGATAAAGGTAAAATCCTGATGATCGGCACTGTCGAAGAAGTCAGAAATTCAGATAATGAACGCATACAAAGTTTATTGAACCGTGAAGCACGGCATGTTGAAATTAATGCCGATGAATACCTAAAAGAACTCACCGGACAAAAAGAGTGATCGATTATGAAGCATGAAAATATGAATTATTTGGTTGTTGGCAGCTTTGTGCTGGCAGTCATTATTGCCTTAATTGTTAGCCTTACTTTAATAACAGGTCGTGGTGGCGAAACTAAAAACTATCATGTTTTTTATGACAGTGTTGCAGGACTTAAGTATGGCACACTGGTTTCCTATGAAGGTTACCAACTAGGTCAAGTTGAGTCGGTCGATCCTGTTCAACATAAAGGCAAAACTATTTACAAAGTTACCTTTGCTATACGCGAAGATTGGAAAGTACCCAATGATAGTGTCGCACAAATTATTTCATCCGGTTTATTGGGTGGTATATCTATTAATATTAAAGAAGGTGTTAGCAAAATAGCGTTAAATGAAGGCGAAGCCTTACAAGGTCAGGAAGGTGCTGACTTATTTGCTGCAGTAGGTGGTGCCGCCGGTGACATTAAATTATTGATTGGCGACGTACGAAAATTCGTAGGTACCTTAAACAGAGAAGCGGGGCTGATTGATGATGCCAAACAACTCATGACCAGACTTGATAACAGCGCAGCCAATCTTGAAATGATTCTAAGTAAAAAGAATACCCAAAATATTAATGCTGCTATTGACAGTTTAAGTTCACTGTCACAAAAACTCGATAAAACCTTAAGCGAAGTTGATAAAGTCGTACATTCATCAAGCAGCCTAATTGAAGAAAACCGCGCTGATCTAAAGCGTTCTATTCGCTTAATGAGTGCCAGTCTTGAAACCGTTTCACAACATATTGACACTATTACTTACAATCTGGAAGGCACCAGTCGTAATATGAATGAATTTAGCCGTCAGATCCGTGAAAACCCAGGACTATTACTCGGTAGCACACCTCCGAAAGATAAAGCCGCGGCAGGAGCAAAATAACAATGAAAAAAATCACCTCACGCCTAACGATACTGACTATTACAGCAACGCTATTAGTATTATTAACCTCCTGCGCCGTACCACCGCCAGTACCCGAAGATAATTATTACCAACTACCGCATTCACAATTAAAAGCCAGCGTAAAAATCATTGTTAACAACCTTGCAGTAAAACGACTTATTTCTGATGGATTACACGGCGAACGCGCCCTGCTCTTCAGCAAAACAGGTCAAGACTTACAGCTTAAGCAATATCACTACCATCACTGGAGTGACACACCGCCACGTATGCTGCAAGAATACTTAATCAGTGCACTTCGCAAAGCGCGCGTTGCTAACACTGTTATCAACTATGATCCTGGTCAACATAGCGAATTAACCCTGTCAGGAAAAATTCGCCACTTCGAACAAATCAAACGCGGCAGTAAAAATAAAGTCCTCGTCGAACTCGAACTGCAACTGCATGACAAAAAACATAACATTGTCTTGCTCAAAGACTACCGCGTTAGCCAAACATCCAAAAGCGCCAAACTCCACGACTTAGTAAATGCTTATGGGACTGCACTAAATAAAATTGTTAGTGACTTTGTTGACGACTGGTCAAAGAAATAATACAGTTGAGATCCTCTTTGCCTTTCGGGCATCTCTTGTACTGTTAGTTTTGACTAACGTAAATTGCCTTCTTTTCGCCACATAACACATTATTTTTTTGGCAGAAGATAGAATCAGCATATAAAAAAGGAATTATTTCCCCAAATTACAATAATTTACCAACCATAAAATCAGGAGTGAGAAATATGAAAAGAGAATTAATAATAGCATTAGCAACTGCAACACTATTACCTATGTACGTGAATGCAGAAGGGAATGGCCATGATGCACATGGAGAGGTATCGGATAAAGTTATATCTGAACAAAGAGCACAACTTGCGTCAAACACAAAAGGTAAAGGATTTGGACCTCAATCCCCTCGTGATATTGATGCCGCCGCAGGTAATAATCCACGATCATTTAATGCTGCACCTGTTTCTACAAAAATGAACCTTTGCAATATCCATTTCCATAAAAATGCTGAGCATAAAGGTGGTGAATTTACCACGTATGCAGGTAATGGTAATGGACATGGATACCAGAGTGGCTATAAATATTCAGGCAAACTAAATGCTGCTGAACTTAAACCGACAGGACATGATGTTTGTCCTAGCGAGCATAGTGCTTTAAGCGCGGGTGATACGATTGAAGTCCACTATGTATACTCAACTGCTCAAGTCAAACCAGGCCCAACATTGGGTTCATGCTTGAGTGATGCGATAAAAAATCCTCAGTTGCGTGTGGAAACACAAATATACGTTGCTGTTAATGACAAAAATGCGCTTAATTTTGGTAACTTAACCAAGCACGGGAAAGTGAATGGTTTGCATCAAGCAATGAACATCCCAAACAATACAGGCAAATCAATTCAATACGCTGGATCAACTACAGGTCCTGGTTACAATGAAAAAGGTTCTCCATTTCAAGTGACATGGAGCGTGCGACCTAATGTAGCCAAAGTTAATATCGAGAGCGTTGGTAAATGGTGTAAAGGCAATGTTTTCAATGAAGACCATGCTCATGGTGTAAGAAATCTCGTTATAAATCCTAATCTTATTTCAAAAATCAACCACTGAATTTAACCACGGGTACTAATAAGATAAATTCACTCTGCCCAAAGCTGCACCGCTTCGACTATGCGGCTTTGGGTAATTGATTTCGAGATATTGAATGCGGCCACTTTTTTAACCTGACTAGCACCTAAATGCACCGAGTTATTTGTGATATTTAGTCTTGCCATCTTTTAATAAAGAAACAAATAACCAAACCAGTAAACTAACGACCAAAAGAGGCAGTAGTCCAAAGAGTCCCATTCCAAAAAACATTTCGCTGTACATGACATTCCCCTCCTATATTCAATTATCGCTTAATTACCCTTCAACTGTATTTAAGCACTTATTTGTAACGTAGGAATGTCTGAAAAATGAATTTTGTAACATATTTCAACGAGATGCTTTATTGTTACATTTTGTTACAAAAAACATCATATTTAACTAAAAGTTATTCAATAGGTGCCATCAGAATATGTTCTTTATGCTTTATTAATATGATAACCCTGGTGACTGATACAAGTAAGTATCGCAATTTAGCTGTTTCAACATAAAACTTGCCACATCTTTTCGTGAAATTTTTAACTTTATATTTTTTTCAGTTGTGCTAAAACCATGTTTATATTTTGCGCTCTCTGATTCATCAGTAAATGCTGCTGGATGGATAATTATCCAATCTAGATTGCTGGCTCTAACAATTTTTTCCTGAACGATATGGTCGTTGAAAACAGCTCTTAAGATTATTCCAAACATTATATATTTCCAGAAGAAATTCAAATTGGATCTGCTCTCACCTACGCCAAGTGTAGACTGACAAATAAGACGTTTTACCTGATGTTGATGCATTGCGGCCACTATATGCTGGGTTCCAACTGAACGTACCTCACCAGTTAGTTTGCTTGACCCCAGTGACACTAATACTCCATCTGCACCTTTTATTACATCTGATACCTCTAAAGGGTTTAACACATCACCTGTTACCCGTGATAAATTGTCATGCTCAATCTGCAATGCCTGTGGATTTCGCACAAATGCAATGACTTCATGTCCCAATGCCAATGCTTGATCAACCACTAACCGCCCTACGCTTCCTGTTGCACCAAAAATAACTAATTTCATTGCCGCCTCCTTTGACTTGACACTATGTCAAGTGACTTGGGTGAAATTAAACGCTATACTTTACATCATGTCAAGTGAAATCAATACGACACGTAATCGCATTCTGGACGCTGCCTGGTCATTACTAGAAAGTAATCAAGGTAGCGGCGTGCGTATGAGTGATATCGCCAAACAAGCGGGGATCTCTCGACAGGCGCTATACCTGCATTTCAAAACACGTTCTAAGCTACTTATTGCAACCGTAAGATATATCGATGAAATAAAAGAAGTAGAAGCTCGGTTTGATGCCTGCTGTCATGCGAAATCAGGAAGTGAAAAGCTTGATCTCTTTATCACGGCGTGGGGGAATTACATTCCAGAGATTTACCCTGTTGCTAAGGCACTTCTTGCAATGAAAGATACCGATAAAGCAGCATCTTCTGCGTGGGATGACCGAATGCAAGCAGTAAGAGAAGGTTGTAAGGCTATTATCATGTCATTAAAAGATGAACAATTATTCTCACTTGAATATAACTGTGAACAGGCAACAGATATTCTCTGGACAATGTTATCGGTTCGTAACTGGGAGCAACTTACTATTGAATGCGACTGGTCACAAAAGAAATACATTAAGACAATGAAATCTCTCACACAAAGAGTATTAAATAAATGAACATCAAGTTCATATTATTTAATTTCATTGTTTTTTTCTTACCCTCTTTTGCATTAGCAGACAAGCCTACTGACTCGGTTTATTTAGAAGGTGATGCCAACACCGCGTTAATTCTTGCGCATGGTAAAGGGAAACACCCTACCTGGTTAGTTGTTAATCCACTTCGCAAAGGTGTAAATGAGCAACTGGGATACCACACCTTGTCGCTACAAATGCCCACAGGACACGCATTTTGGCAAGATTATGCGGGTGATTTTCCTGATGCTTATGCCGCTATCGATAATGCGATTCAGTTTTTAAGAAATGAAAAAGGTGTTAAGAAAATATTTTTAATGGGTCACAGTATGGGAAGTAGAATGGTCAGTGCTTATGTATCGCAGCAATCTCAGCACTCACTATCTGGATTGATTGTTGCAGGTTGCCGAAACAATGGTGGTGAACCGTTATCTTGCGAAGCAAGCCTTATTGAAATTGACATCCCTGTATTAGACATTTGGGGTGGCCGTAGTGGTAAAGACACGAATGCCGCATACGAAAGACAATCTTTATTATCTAACCACTACCTGCAAATCGAAATAGCAGAGGCGAACCATCGTTTTGAGGATTATGAAGCAGAACTCGTATCGGCTACAATCGATTGGTTACAAAAAAACAATAAGAAATAAATATTGCCTTCAAGTGGTAACTGGCTTCAATTGAAAAATTGGCTTATGCTCTAGGAAGGTAATCATTAATAAGGTGATAGGTACAATGAAATATCGCAGCCTATTAATTCTAAGTTTGTTACTGGTTTCACTTCAAAGTTATGCCGTCCCCGTCCCACCTAGTGTCACCGCTCAATGGTTAATTAAAAACATTAACCAATCTGATTTAGCAATCATCGAAGTATCCGATAAAGTTGATTTTACCTTTAACGGTCATATCCCCAATAGTACTGTCACCAACAAAAGTGCTTGGCGTTTTGTCGATACCGATGGCTCACTGATACATTTACCAATTGATGTACTCACAGACAAAATCCGCAAACTCGGCATCAATGATAATGATGGTGTAGTGATTTATTACAAAGGCAATAACACTGATGAAATTCTGGGTGCCTTTTATCTTTATTGGTTATTCCATTTGCTAGGTCATACCAATGTTGGTGTGCTTGATGAAGGCTGGTACGGTTGGCTCGAAGCCAAAGGCCCCATTGAGGATGACAGCCAACCACTCAAAACAGGCAATTTTGTTGCTCGACCCATATTATCTTTAGAAATAGCAACTGATGAGCTCAATAATATCCGTGAGCATTATTTACTCGTTGATGGACGACCTGCCACGCACTTTCAAGGCTTGACCAAATTTCAGGCTAACCCGCGTTATGGTCGAATCCCAGGGAGTGTCAGCCAACCTTGGCAAGATTATATGCGTAAAGCAGATGATGGTCGCTTCTATGCCAAAGCACCCAAGATACCCAAATTACTGAAACGTATGAAGATTGATCCTGACCGCGCTATCTTACTAACATGTTTAGGAGGAACAGGCGCCGCATTTAACTATGCGATGTTTTATGCGGCTGGCTATCGTAATATGAGACTCGATGATGCGGCACTACGACGCTGGAATGTAAGAAAACTACCATTAGAAAATACCAACATAAGGAAATCATCGAAATAAAAACATACCAATAACCTTGACCTATGTGTAACACGTAGGTTTTAGACTCTACAAGCAGTAAGTCAGTACGTAGTAATAATATCCAACAACAATTTACGAATAGGAGATATTACATGGAAGACGCAGCGATATGGTATGTGATTTTATCTGGCTTTATTCTAGCTATTATTTTAGGTATTTCTGTTCACAAAACTAATTTTTGTACTATGGGCGCCATCTCTGACTGGGTAAATATAGGCGACAAAGGTCGTATGTATGCGTGGTTATTAGCCATAGCCATTGCGATGTCAGGTGTACTGCTTCTTGAACAATTTGGTGTCATTAATCTCAACATGACTATGCCTCCCTACCGAACAGCTAACTTCGCTTGGATACGTTATTTATTAGGTGGGCTGATTTTCGGTGTCGGTATGACGCTGGCCGGTGGTTGTGTGAATAAAACCCTTATTCGTATTGGTGGCGGCAACATGAAATCACTGTTTGTATTATTCATTGGTGGTATTTTCGCCTACCTCATGACCAAGACTGATTTTTATCATTATGGTTTTCATATTTGGATGGATCCACTCACCATTAATTTGCAAAACTACGGTATCGAGAATCAACAAATCACCACACTAGTAGGTAGTGCGCTTGGGGTTGCTGAAACTAACTGGTTTCATCCTTTAGCGGCTGCACTTATTATTGCTGGCTTACTATTTTTTATCTTCCGTTCCAGTGATTTTCGTAGTCGCTTTGATAATTTCTTAGGTGGTTTAATTGTTGGACTGATTGTGGTTGCAGGTTGGTACGTTACCGCTGGCCCCATGGGGCAAGAAGCCGTTGAAGCAGCGAGCTTTATGGATAACCCACCCACCGGGGTCGGCTCCATGTCATTTACCTTTGTAAACCCGATGGGTGAAACGCTGTATTATGTTTTACATCCTCTAGAAATATCACTCATTACATTTGGTGTCGCTATTCTAGTCGGCGTCATTGTCGGTTCATTTCTTTATGGCTTATTTACACGCAGCTTACGCTTTGAATGGTTTACCACCATAAAAGATTTTATTCGTCATTTGATAGGTGCGGCATTAATGGGTATTGGAGGTGTATTAGCCATGGGCTGCACTTTTGGGCAAGGTATTACCGGCTTCTCAACACTTGCACTCGGCTCTTTGATTGCCTTTAGCTCATTCATTATTGGTAGCGCTATCACAATGAAAATTGAATATTCTCGGTTGAGCTAAATTTTTAAGAAATATTCAAAAGTTTATAAACTTCATAAATAAAATATATACGTTTAACTTATAAGTTCCATACCTTCTCCCGCAAACAGGACTAAGCTGTTTGCGGGAGAAGGTGTCTCTATAAAATTTCCTTATCATGTAAAAATAAACACAATTTACTCTTGACCTTTGCCTAGCACATAGGTTTTACACTCTAGTTACACAATGAATTGATAAACAAATGATGAGGTGATTGTCATGAATAGACTCAAATTTATTTTAATAGGAAGTGCTGCCATACTCGCTCCTCTCAGCTTACAAGCAAGCCCAACTGTCTATATTCCATTGGGTTCAGCTAATGAAGTGATGATTGTCGATGCAGCCACCGATAAGGAAATTGGTAAGATAACCGGCTTTAAAAATGTTCATGGGCTTTCACTAACACCCAATGGTGAATATTTAATTGCTGGTTCTAACGATGAGATGATCAATGGCAAGCCCCAACAATCACTTCATGGAAAGAAAACAAAGCAAACTGATCAAAAAAAATCAACACCAGCAATCATGGCAAAACCAAAAGGAATGTCTGAGGCGGAGCATCAGAGTCATCATTCTTCCCCTGCCGTAAAGCCAGAACCTCAAAGTCATTCTGAAACGGGTTCAGCTGATCACTCTGATATGAATAAAACCAGTAATACTAAGATGAAAAAACCTAAAGGCATATCAGAGGCAGAACATAAAAAACATCATGCTGCCTCAGCTGGTGGGATTTTACCCGCAGTAGGCACAAGCAGCATTTCATTAATTCGTGTTGCTGATAATAGTATTGAAACAAGGATCCCTGTGCGGGGTGCAGCACATCACATATTCGTTACACCTGATGGAAAATATTCAGTCTCCACTCACACTACCGCAGGCATTATTACCTTAATCGATTTAGCAACTAAGAAAATATTCCGTAATATTTATACTGGCCCAAAACCAAACTATGTTGTATTCACACAAGATGGTGAAAACATGTATGTCAGTAATGCAGGAAACAATACGCTTAGTATTATTGATACCAAAAATTGGATAGTGAATCAAAATATTATTGTCGGTAAAGGTCCTGAACACATTGTTATGTCGCCTGATGAAAAATTCGTCTATACCAATAATGGTCGTGACGGAACAATATCAAAAGTGTCCTTACAAAAACGTAAAGTCATCAAAACATTTGCCATCGGCAACAATCCTCATGGAATTGATATTTCGGCAGATGGAAAAACTTTATATGCGACAGCAAAGAAAGCCAACAAACTGGTCGCAGTCAATCTTGACACAGGGAAAGTACGTACCATAAAGCTAAGTCCTGCTCCCTACCATCTTAAAATTATTGGTAATACAGGGAAGATTTATGTATCTAGTCGTAAGAAACCATTGATTTGGGTCGTTGATCAAAAAACACTCGAAGTCACTAATAAAATCAATATTCGTGGTGAAGGTCACCAGATCGTTGTTGTAAATTAACCTTTTATATTGTCGGAGTGTCTATTCTCACTCCGGCAATATATATGCAGTAGTATCCATCGACGGCTGGCTTTCATCAACAAATTTAAAGATACTCCAACCTACTTTTAGCATGTCATTGTTATTTAATTGCTTACTATTAATCTGAATATCATTCACAAAAGTACTATTGGTACTGCCTAAATCACGTATTTTATAAGTAACGTGATCTGGAAAATTCTCATCCTGTGTTTTCTCAATAATGGCATGTTCATTGCTCACAGCAAGATCATCTATATGCACATCATTATCGGATGCCCTTCCTATACGTAAATGATCACCTTCTATGTCAAAGTGTTGACTGCCAACACCATCTACCATTAATATTAATTTTGCCATATTGTCACTCCCCTAACTGATTCTTTGTATCAATATAATTGAAATATTATCTTGTCCACCTGCCATATTTGCTGCTTGGATTAATTTCTTAACCGTAATAGATAAATCGATTGTTTCATTAAGTATGTTTGATAATTCTTCATCTTCAACATAACTGCTTAAACCATCTGAACAAAGCAAATATACATCATTCACCGCAGTGGCTTGCATCGTTACTTCAGGTTCAACACAACGTTCAACACCAAGGGTTCTGGTTAGCACGTTCCGGTATGCCATATTTCTTCCGGCAATTCCTGTACCGCATAATTCCTGTGCCATCGAGTGATCAAGGGTGATTTGTTGTAGCTTACCCTCACGAAAGCGATAACAACGTGAATCTCCAATGTGTGCAATACAAAGGTTTTCTTCATGTGCCAACGCCAATACCAGTGTTGTACCCATACGACCAATCTCGGGGTTTTTACTGCGAACACTATAAATAGCCTGATTTGCATCAGCAACCGCATCCATCACGCGCCAAACCATGCGAGCACTCTCTGTACTCCATGTTCGACTATCTTTATTTATTGTTCTACAAACTGTTTTACGTGTGTGTTCTATCGCTAAACGACTAGCAATTTCACCGCCGGCATAACCACCAACCCCATCTGCAACAATCGCTAATGCCGAATCTGTTTCGTTACTTAAAAACCAATCAATACAATCTTCATTATTCTCACGTACAAGTCCAACATCGGTTTCTCCATGTATTTTAAATTGACTCATCACACCATCCTTATGCCTTTGCTAAGGCATCTGCCATCTCTTGTGCTGACGCATAACGTTTATCTGGATTTTTTTGTAACGCTTTATTAATAATTCTAACTATTTTTGCTGGCAATTCAGGACGTAGTTCACGAATACTACGATGTTTCTTATTAGTAATTTGATACGCAAGACTTGGCAGACTATCACCCTTGAAGGGTAATTCACTGGTAAGTAATTGGTATAAGGTAACACCAAGGCTAAAAATATCGGCGCGACCATCAACTTTGCCATCGGTCAGTTGTTCTGGTGCCATATAGCTTGGACTACCTAGTACTGTGCCCGTTCTTGTTGTTGTGGTGTCCGTAACACGTGCAATTCCAAAATCACTCACCTTAATACGTTGTTCATTTTCGTTATAAAGTAAGTTACCGGGTTTAATATCTCGATGTATAACACCTTGTCTATGTGCGTAATCGATCGCTTGTGCCGCTTGGCCTACCAATCTGTATACCGTGTCACAATCCAATAATTCACCCATCTCTGTGTATTCACTCAGTGGTCTGCCTCGAACATAATCCATCGCGATAAAAGCAAGGCTTTGCTCATCGCCAATATCAAACACAGTGACAATATTAGGATGATTTAATCTCCCTGCTGCTTCAGCTTCTCTAAAAAAACGTGATTTAATAGCATCCGCTTCACGACCACTAAATTGTTTTAGGTTAATCGTTTTCACTGCGACATCACGGACGATTTTAGGATCATGACCCAAGTAAACAATGCCCATTGCACCACGGCCTAATTCTCGTCGAAGTTCATATCGACCCAGAACAGGGTATTCCAGACCCTGTTCGGGCATCACTAGCGTACTCGCACCGTTAAAACCCACCTTAGACGGTAATGTTTGACTCTGTACATCGGCTAAGGTTTTAAGACGTTTACCTACATCTCGATAATCTCTTTGCATTATTGATAAACGACTAAATAACCTAAATGCTTTGTCATAACGTCGCTGTCGTTCAAACTCAATACCAATGCTATAAATTAATTCAAAAACGTCTTCTTTAGGCTGACAGCTCAGTAATGTACTTGCAGCTTCATCGTATTCACCCACTTCAAATTCTTTTTTACCTAACAGCAATAAGGCATCATCTTTTTCATCAATAAGTCGGTTTAATTTTCGCTCGTAACACAATGCCAAAGACATCAGGCTGTGCCCAATAATAATAAAAACACTTAACACCGTTAACGGTAACCATAATTGTGAAATTATTAGCAGGCCTATTTGCCCTGCTGCGATGCCAACTATCAACATAGCGCTAACGAGTAATCCAGTTGTAAATCGAATGGTTGGTAATAACAAAAACAGATAGAAAACGATCAGCAATACTGCTGCCGCAAAAACCAAGTATGCCCAAGCCGGCGCATGTACACTCTGCCCATTCAGCATCGTTGTCATGACGCGTGCCAACGATTCCATTTGATTCAGGCTACCCTGACCAAAAATAATAATTTTATTATGAAACTGTCTTAATGATTCACCACGACCAAACTCAGTGCTACTATAATATGGCGTATCTGTTTTAACAGCTGATGGAATATATATTTTTCCATCAGGCCCTGTAAGTAAATAATCCTTATCAACACTGAGTCCAACACCCTCTTTCCAGTATATTCGTTGATTCTTATTCGCCTCGGCGTACATCCGTAACATTAAGTCAGCTATAGGTAAGCGCCCTTGTAACCAAACTAGATTGTGTTGTTGCTGTGTTCGTTTTCCTAGTGGTACATACAAGGTGTTTTTTCGCAGATCACTATCCGAGCCTAATGTAGGCGGATGTTTATAAAGTGTACTTAATAAAGACTGGTTGTATCCAGGATCAAATGCTGTAATTCTCTTTGCCGTACTAAAAGTAAATGCATCACTATCAAATGATCCGGGGACTAAACCCACAGGAATTGATAGTTGACGTAATCCAGTGCGCAATTTACTATCTAGCGGTAGCCCAATAAAGGCCATTGCCTTAGGACGCTCAGCTGCAACCCTCTCAAGAAAACGTTTAGATTGACTGCCACTGATATCATAGGGAAGCTCAATCATCACCACATTTGAAGCATCATCTGACTGCTTCTGTAGATATGAAGCCCACGTAAACCAATGGTTATCAAGCCACTCGGAAAATGGCTGTGAAAACGGCGTTAACAAGATAATCGCCAACAGTAATACCATTCCACGTGCGTTACTCAGAAAGCGACAAATCGTTGACCAGATCATCCTCATAACAGTTCTCTTTACTTGATAGTAATACTCTATGACTATCTTAGACGAGGAAATGTGGTCTATTTAACAAAAATGACCATTACATGAAGAAATCATGTGATTTAGAGAAGAAAAGACGCGAATTTATTACCTAAAATGCTATTTTCGAGGGTGTTTTTGAAAACGCTTCTTCTTATGTTCCTGACGTGGCGTCAGTTTGTTACGTCGACCTTCAAAAGGATTCTCTCCGCTCTTGAATTCAACACGCACTGGAGTGCCATGTAAGTCCAATACCTTTCTAAACGTATTGGTCAGATAGCGTGTGTAACTTTCAGGAATGCTTTTGGTTTGTTTACCATGAACAACAATAATAGGCGGGTTACGTCCACCTTGATGTGCATATTTCAACTTAATACGACGTCCACGCACCACGGGAGGTGAATGAGCCATTACAGCATCTTCAAGAATACGGGTTAGACGTGGTGTTGAGATATTAATCATTGCTGATTTATAAGCTTTATTGATTGCCGCGAACAAGGTACCCACGCCTGTGCCATGCAAAGCTGAAATAAAATGGATATCGGCAAAATCGATAAAAGAAAGGCGACGATCCAGTTCATCTTTAATGCGACTACGCTCATGTGATTCAAGACCATCCCACTTATTTACTGCAATCACTAAAGCGCGACCTTGATCCAGTGCGTAACCCAGCAGACTCACATCTTGTTCAGTAATACCCTCATGCGCATCGAAGATAACCAGTACCACGTTCGATGCACTGATTGATTGCAGCGTTTTAATAATACTGAATTTTTCGACAACTTCGTTGACCTTACTGCGACGACGAACACCCGCTGTATCAATCAAAGTATATTCTTTACCACGACGTTCAAACGGAATGCTAATGCTGTCTCGTGTCGTACCGGGCATATCATAAACCAACACCCGATCTTCACCGAGGATACGATTCACTAATGTTGATTTACCTACATTAGGTCGCCCGACCATGGCAATACGAATACCTTGATCATCATCGGTTTCTTCTTCATCTTCTTGTTGCTCAGGAAGCATCTCAATAATGACATCTTCCAGTGTTCCCATACCACGACCATGCGCGGCAGAAACAGCATACGGTTCACCAATACCCAAAGCATAAAATTCAGCTGTAAGCATATCGATATTTGCACCGTCACTTTTATTCATCGCAAGAATTACTTTCTTACCTAAACGACGTATATGAGAAGCAATCGTTTGATCACCTGAGGTTAACCCATCACGCGCATCAACCAGAAGAATAACAATATCGGATTCATCGACCGCTTGCATGGCTTGCCCCGCCATGAGTTCATCAATCCCTTCTTCCCCACTGAGTCCGCCGGTGTCAATCAAGATCATGTCACGTTCGCCGAAGCGCGCCGTGCCATATTTACGATCACGCGTCATCCCCGGTTGATCAGCAACAATGGCATCACGGGTTCGAGTAAGGCGATTAAATAAAGTAGACTTGCCGACATTAGGTCGACCGACAAGAGCGAGGACGGGTTTCATATTGCTTTGCCTGAGTTATCCGCCAATTTGTAGCGCGGTGAGTGTACCTGAACTACTGCTGATGAATACCATATTACCTGAGACAACGGGTGCGGCAACAATAGGACTACTACCAACTCGAATACGTGCGGCAATAGCACCACTGCTTCTTTTTAGAAAATGCACATAACCTTCAAGATCAGCCACCACAACATAGTCACCAACTGCTACCGGTGCGGTTAATTTTCGTGCGCGAAGATCAGCATTTTTCCAAAAAGACGAACCACTGCGACGTTCTAGTGACCATACTTCGCTATTTTCATCCGTCACATAAAGTCTTTCTTTATCTGCACCAATCCCTGCATGTGAAGACATTTTTCGGTTCCATAAACCGCGACCATTTTCTAATGCAATCGTCGCAATATTGCCCTGGAATGTTGCAACATGAATAACACCATCAGCAACTAATGGATCTGCATCAATATCGACAATTCGTTCGAGATCTGAACGTCCTCGTGGGACAGCAATACGCGTTTCCCATAATAACTCACCGTTCTTTAGTCGCAATGCGACCACCTTGCCATTGGATAAGCCTGCAATAACACCACCAGCAAAAATGACCGCAGAGCTTGTACCTCTTAAGGTTAAAATAGGCACGCTACTATCATAAATCCAAATACGTTTCCCAGTTGCTGACTCATAACCGAAGATGCGGCCATCAATACTACGTGCAACAGCGACACCATCTGCCGCACTTGGCGCAGCTAATATTTCACTTGATGCCAAGGTTCTCCATTTTTCCTTACCTGTATTGCGGTCGAGTGCAATTAATTCTGCATCTGCAGAACCTAGCAAGACAAGTCCATCACCGATACCAGGACCGCCACGCAGACGCGCTTCAGTATTTGTTTGCCACAATAGATTACCTGTTTTCGTGTCATAAGCAGACACCTTGCCATTAACACCTGCCGCGTAAATGCGATCGCCATCAATCACCGGTTGCAAGCGAACATAATATTTCTTCGCATCACTGCCGACATTGGCTGACCAACGTTCTGTTACTGTGAGAGTAGTTTTAAAATTCGTTAATTCTTTGGGTTTTTCAGTGACGTCATCGTCTTCTAAATAGCCGCGAACCGTGCTTGTTACACTTTCACTAATAGATGAACAACCACTCAACCATAACAATGACGTCAATACTAAAACACTAACTAACAAACGAACATTCATTTAACCATCTCCGATTGAGCAATAGGCGATGAACTGGTATCCGATAATTTCGCAGAAATGATTTCTCGACTTGCAGAAGAAAGCCCTTCACTTTGCAATGCTTTGTCATAGGCATTGTGCGCAGCAGCAACATCACCTTGCGCAAGAAGCAAATCACCACGCAGCTCATTATAAATCCCCGCATAACCACCCGTTTGTTTAACATTAATAAGTGCCAACGCCGCCTCATATTCTTTGTCATTAATAAGCAAGGCTATTAATCTAATTCTTGCTGTATGCTTTATTTGTGCTTGTTTCGTATTGTCTAGCACCCACTGTAAACTTGTCTTGGCTGCACTGGTATTCTTGTCTTCAACTGCTTTTTTAGCCATGGCTAACGATACTAACGACGCATAAGGTGTTGACGCATAATCCGTCATGAATTTCTGTTGTAGCGCCGTTATTGATTCTTGATTATTAGCATTCAAGCTAATTTGAAATTCACCATACAATGCCGACGCTTCTGCTGCATTTGAATCTTTGTAATCACCCCATGCACGCCAACCGAATATTGCAACCAAACCTATTACTAAACCGGCAATGACTGCGATGCCATTTTCTTTCCACCATCTTTTTATGGCTTCAACTTGTTGTTCTTCTGTTAAATTATCTGACACGTTTACCCCCGAACGATCTTGTTCAATTGTTCAGCTAATTCAGTTTGCTGAACCGTTTGTTGTTCTGATTTCTCACGTAAATTCTTAAGTGAGACTGTTCCATTATTTATTTCATCTTCGCCAATAATAATGGCGAATTTCGCATTACTCTTATCTGCTCGTTTAAATTGACTTTTAAAACTGCCACCATTGCAATTCATAACTAATTTTAAATTTGGTACTTCACTACGCATTTGCTCGGCCAATTGGAAGCCTAATTTTTCAGCTTTATCACCAAACATAACTAAATAAGCATGGATTGATTGTTCAGGCACAGCGACCTCGTTGTCTTCTAACAATGCAATCAATCGTTCTAGACCCATCGCAAAGCCTGAGGCAGGAACAGGTTTTCCACCTAACTGTTCAACCAAACTATCAAAGCGGCCACCGGCACACACCGTACCTTGCGCACCCAGCTGATCAGTTACCCATTCAAATACTGTTTTGCAATAATAATCCAAGCCACGTACCAGTCTTGGGTTAATAGTATAGCTAACACCTGCTATATCTAATAATTCACATAGGCGTTCAAAATGCTGTTTTGAATCATCATCTAAGTAATCCATTAACTTCGGTGCATTTTCATTAAGCGCCTGCATATCCGGGTTCTTGCTATCCAGAATACGTAATGGATTACTGCTTAACCGACGTTTACTATCTTCGTCTAACAGTGATTCATTAGCAGTAAAATACTCTACGAGTTTTTCTCTATAGTTAACACGCGCCTCACTGCTACCTAAAGAGTTCAATTCTAACTTAATGTCTTTAAGTCCCAGCGCAGGCCAAAGACGCGCTGTCATGCAAATAAGTTCAGCATCAATATCCGGGCCAGCCATACCAAAGGTTTCTACCCCGACTTGATGGAACTGACGGTAACGCCCTTTTTGTGGGCGTTCATGACGAAACATCGGACCTTTGTACCAAAGCTTTGGGGTTTGATTGTGCAATAAACCATTTTCCATACATGCACGAACACAACTTGCCGTACCTTCAGGACGTAGGGTTAAACTATCGCCATTGCGATCTTCAAAACTGTACATTTCTTTTTCGACTATATCCGTCACTTCGCCGATAGAACGACAAAACAGATCTGTCATTTCCACGATAGGCATACGAATTTCGTCATAACCATAAGCCGCTAACAAATCAGCAATGGTTTTCTCTACATGTTGCCATCGTGGAGTTTGTTCAGGCAGCGTATCATGCATGCCCCGGATCGCTTGAATCTTCTTAGCCAACTTCCCGCACCTCTAACTAGCCGATTTCACTGCGACGTTTAATTTATCACTATGTTTTTCTGCTTCACTGCGGTTAGCAATAAACTCTCGAACAACACGCTCAATTTCATCAACCAGATCAGCATCTTC
>CAZIWG010000051.1:0-14031 GCA_964542925.1 uncultured Granulosicoccaceae bacterium
CCCGCTGCAGCATGGTTAATGGGAACTGGCTTACTATTCCTAGCGGGTATTGGACGTCGTTCTAAGCGTTTAGCTAAACTGTAATTATTTTTTTTTATAATCTAAATTTCTTGGGTAACTAAGTGAGGCAAAATAATTTGCCTCACTTAGAATAAAAAATAATTGCTCTCTGGTACCTATTCTTTTTCCCTATTCTTTCCTCTCTGGTACCTATTCTTTCCTATTCTTCTCTGGTACCTATTCTTCCATCCTTATCACTCTGATTCTTGCAGAAAATAACACGTTGGCCATCTTCTCCATTCATAATCTACCTTTAATAGCATAACTTATTGAATTAAAACATTAACTTGATTTTATGGCATACCATTAGTGGAGATTAATGTATTTCCATTCTAATCTTCTGGTATTTATCAATATCTCTACTATCTTTAACTGATATTCAGTAAAACAAAGCAAGGAAGCACCGATGTCTAATTCAGCTGATGAACGCAGAGTCTCTAACCGTACTGAATTAACATACAAACTCACATTAACATCAGAACAAAATCAACGTTTATTAGGCACCGTTAAAAATATCTCTGAAAAAGGCCTGCATGTACTGACCCTGAATGACAAACACGAAGGCAATGACATCAAATTGACAATTTCCTTACCCGAATTGCTACAAGCTATTTATGGTCAAACCATCGAGATAGTCGCTAGCTGGCGCTGGAGCCAGCCACTTAACGACCAATCTGATATTGCCTTTTATATGGCTGGTTACGAATACGATATAAATAAACAAGAAAAAGATGCCCGTTTCTTTATAGAACATGTCTTAGAAGGGATACCTGATCATATTTTAGAAATGGCTTAAGGCAGTGATAACTTCTGATGCCACTTAAAAAATTATGAGCAATGACTATACTAAATTTTCACGGATAGATTAATTCTATTTTTTACTTTATCCGCTTATTCAGAAATTCCATTCGCTCCTTCGTGGAACTAATGTCTTCAGCAAGTAACTGATAAAGACTTTCTACTGTGTTGGTTTTTTTAGCTGCTTTTTTAACAATGATTTTTGCCATTGGGCCTATATATGAAGCCAATTGATTTTCAACCCGTTTGAGTATTTCGTCACTAAACTGAGCGGCTTCATTGGGTACGGGTTCAGGATGAAATACAGCTTCGATTGCACCCCGGTTTATATGCTCTTCCTCAGTAGCCGATGCCGCACCGTTAGAGGTAACCTCGTAGACTTCATGTTGGCGCACGTGCTTGTCCTTGCGCATCCCAAGGTAAGAAAACATTTTACTATGGCTATCTGTCAGGCAGCTGACCACTTCGTAGTAGGAACGAGACACGAGTAACTGATTAGGCTTGGCAAAATCCATAATGCGCTGGGCGACATTAATACCATCACCAATGGTATTCCGGTGACCATTAATATCTTCGATTATTTTAACCGGACCAAGATTAATACCGAGACGAACACTGTATATGTCCTTCCTGCCCGAACCCTGAAATTCTTCAAAATTATCGCGTAGACCAACTGCGGCAAACAGCAGCTCTTCCGGATCGCCCAAAAAACAAATAGCGATACCATCGCCGGTATCTAGATTTATGCAATCATCACTGGGGAAATCAGTAATCGCTTCAGAAACAGTATCACTGAAGTGCTGTTTGATATCCATCTGTCGATCGACAGAAAGCTTTGAATAACCCACTATATCCAGAAACAGTACAGTACAAAGCCAGGTGCGATTTTTACGGTCCATAATTTAACTTTTTTCCAGTATGCTTATTCGTCGAGCATTTTCATGGCTTTATCAAGGCTAATACGCAAACGATTAAATGAGTTATTAAGATCAGTGATCTCATCATTACCTGATGTATCAAATGCCGGTGCATCAAAATTCCCCCGGCTCACTTCATCTGCCAAATTAGACATCTTGAGAACAGGCTTGATAATCAACTTACGTAACATCACGTTAATTAAAAAGAAAATAACTGCAAAGATGGCCACGCAGGAAATGATAAAAATTATAAAAGCGTGGTTTGCCTTTGCTATTGGAACAGACAATGGCACACTGATTATCTGTGAACCAACTACCTCATTATGCTTCCAGCCAAACCCATTCGCTGTCCCATAAAGTTTTATCATTGTTTTAGGCGCAGCATCAACCGTGCTATGGCACGTCAGGCAAGCCTTGTTTTTAATACGTATAGGTCTGGCAAGATATAACGATGCTCCCGTCGGTGTCATGCGTTCACCCACTACCTCGAGCGTGTCCTCGTTATTTCTGAACTCGTTGATAATATCCGTTTCCCAATCTGTGGCGTGGTCACGCGGATTAGTCGGGTTAAGGGTCGCTTCCTTGTAGGTATACTCCGAGTTGTTCTTTCGCAATGCGTTGAAGTTTTGTGTCGCTGCATAAGATGGCACAGACTGAGGTAAAAATGTTTCCTTCAACTGTGACTTCAGCAATGGACGAATTTCCTTAACCGTATAACCACGGATAGCCAATGCTGCTTCCATCATCATACCGGCTTGATTAATCACCTCATCACGGGCATTTTTTTGCAACACATTATAGGAAATGAAGGCAAAAATAATCAGTCCGATAGTAAATACTGAAATCAGAACCAGATTGAATTTGGTTGTTATTTTCATGGCTGGGTGCTTTTATTATATTATTTTATTCGGTCATTATAGTAGATAGATATAGTAAAATCCTTTTTTCTGACAGTATTTGTGAAAATCAGGCTAAAAATTGATCATTCGTCACTATCGCCAAAGTACGCACGGGCAACCATTAATAATACACCGACAGCTCCAAGGAGAAAGGGGTCAGTGTTGCACTTGATTCTTGAATTCAAGCTTAGGCCTCCCCTTTTTCATGTGACCTATCTTCCGGCCAAGTGCCGTCTCAATCTGAGACTTGAATCTATCATTACCCCGCGGCATTGAAAACTGTGTTGTCCGTCTAATCTTTCCAATCAAATCATCTTCTAACTCTATTTTGAATAATGCCCGATAATGGCATTGGCGCTCCGCACCATTCAAACCTAATGAAAGGTAGATAGAGTGGGGCTCTAGCCAATCGCTCTGCTCGCCTTGACCATTAAATTGGTAGCTACTCCAACGATAATCTGCTAGGCGTGTCACCATATTTGCACGTATGGGGTTAAGTTCTATATAGCGATAACATGCCACGCAGATACTCTTCTGCGTTAATAAGACTTGCCTTGAACCGGCCTTCCCATAATGTGCCGCTGCGCCGGTAAGTACGATTGATATACTGAACATACCGTCGACCAATAGGATTGCATCAACAAGTGCACATGATTCGTCATGAGTATATAGGCATGCACACTTACGTGATAACGCTTACACGCCGACTTTAAACATTCAAGATAAAACAGATAGTCGTCATTGCAGTAAAAACAAACTGCTCGATTATTGCCACGTTGAATTACATGGCAAGGTACACCGGGAATAAACATTCGAGGTTTTCTGGGTATCACAAACTCCTTTTGCGTTGTCAGTACACATCCTTGGTACTGTTATTACTTAATAACCAACCTGCATACTAATGCAAATGATTATCGTTTGTCACTGACCCCTTTTATCCAATATCCAAAGATTCTTGTCCAGATTTTGCTTTAAGATCGATGGAAGTTTATCTATAGGGTTCATGCTAGGTAGGGCGAGATACTAACGGACTAGTGCTTTAACAGCTCTCGCCAATTTGGCCCGTCAACAAGAAGCTTCCTGTTATCATAAGCGATACGATGTGTGCCGTGGCAGCGAGCACATGCCTGTACAGCCAGCGCACCTAGCGCTCGCCCCCGTTCCTTGCGTGTTCCCATGGTCAGGCTCTTTTCCAAGCTCGCTATTGTTTTTATCATTTTCGCATCGGGATATACTCTGGTATCTTTTTTATGGCACTGCACACAGGTTTCACCCTGTAACTTGATGCCGTGCTTGAGTTCATTCAAGGATAATAACGCAACATCCCGTTTATCATCGTCAGAGGCGATTTTTATCTGGTTCACCTGCCGGATCAATTCTTTCATATGCTTTTTATATGAGACTGATTGACTAAGCTTGACTGATGAAAAATTTGGTGCACGGTACATAGTTGCAACGGTGCTCCGGTAATCCATGTGACATGAGTCACAGGTTTTAGTTAAATCATCAAGCGCAAGGGATACTCCCTTTTCGTCCCTGGCTTTAACGCTTACCTGCAACCGGGTTAGTGCTTCCATATCTAGTTTCTTATCCCATTCGGGAACCATCTCACTTATTTCAAGATAATGTTTACTTAATAGTGCAATCCATTTATCTAAAAGTGCTGCCTCATTACCGGTGGAATAAAGTTTAATTGCTTGCATTTCACGCCGGAGTTTAAACATATTATGCAACCACACCTGTCGTTTATTCTCAGGCTTGTACCACTTCACCAATGATGCAGGCGGTGTTTTGCTTAAATTTACCTTGTCTTTATGAATGTAACCAACGACACCCACTACCACAATAAGCAAGCCCTGTAGAAAAATAAAATGTGTCCATCTCATGAGAACAAGTAGCTCCTAATTAAAACAATACGTAATATTTATTATATTAAAAACAATGGGGTCAAAAAACAAAAACAATAGGGTCAGTGACAAATGAAAATACGAATGATTCTGATTTGTCACCGACCCCTTTTACTTTAATACTTTAAAGTGGAATAAGCTAGAAAAGTAACAATAGGGTCAGACTAATCGAGTCTGACTCCATTGACCTATTTTAAACAGGCAAACTCGTTGGTAAGTGCGCACGAATATCTTCCAGCGAGTGTTTGGTCAGGTTTTTATCTACTTCCAATGTCACAACCTTCTTTACCTGTGCATCAAACTCATTACGCAACGCACCCAAGAAAGAAGGTTCAGCAACAACCACTAGATGAGAGAATTCATTGCTCATTAATTTCTCCCGTAAATGACCAGCAACCTCTCGGGCAAAATGAATCACTTCCTCTGCGTGCGGATCACTCGTTGTATCCGCAGCATGATGACCTGAAGCATTGGCATCATGCTGTTTACCTGGCAAGTCGCCGGTAAGATCACGGGCATGCTGGCGTGATTCAGGGTGGACGAAGTCTTCTCTCTCCTGCAATGCTGCAGAAGCCGTATCAGCGGTAAAAAAACGAGCATGACTACTATCTGCTACAAGTATCCAGAATTTTGACATTATCTTCCTCCTTCTTAGAATTAAAATTAAAGGAAAAATTAAAGGAATTAAAATTAAAGAGAAATTAAAGGGGTCAGTGACAAATGAAAATACGAATGATTCCGTTTTGTCACTGACCCCTTTTATCATATCCACACAAAAAAACACCGCCCCTTTTATTAAAGGGGATCAATATCTTTTATTTTATTTCTAGCTTGCTGTCATATAGGCCGCAATTAGTAGTAGCACGATAGTTAGTCCCTGAAGGCCAACGCGAGCACTCATAAATTGCACTTCGTGTTGGTCATCGAACTTTCCACCCCTACCCATTGAACTAATACCAAGACCAAGAACAACAACTGTTGTCAGCAAGGCCAGTCCAATCAATCCCGTTAAGATAGTCATCATCATCACCTCGTCTAGTTCCAAACTGAACTTAGTAATTCATATACCCCACCATCACAATATTTCAGGAAAAGAAAAAATACATTGATTGGGATCAATTGAGAAAGAAAAAATATCGAGAAAGGGGTCACTGTGTTGTCCGTCTAATCTTCCCAATCAAATCATCTTCTAACTCTGTTTTGAATAATGCTCGATAATGGCATTGGCGCTCCGCACCATTCAAACCTAATGAAAGAATTCCTTTCGCTCCTTAAATGATCGTCTCACGGTAAGCATGCCAAGAAGCATAGCCAAGTGCCGGAACGATAAGCACAAAACCTGCCAGTGCAGTCGCGAATCCCACCGCTACCAGTGCCAGAATCAGCAATATCCAAAGTGCTAAAACCGACTTGTTTCGCCACACCGCATGGAGACTTGTTATTATTGCCGTCATTGCATCGGCATCCCGATCCAGAATCATCGGTAATGCGAATGTACCGGCGCAAAAGAGCAGGCCTGCAAATATGGCCGCCGTTATTAATGAAACCTCATCAGTAATGGGAATCACGGCAAGCACTGTGGGCTCTAAACTCCACGCTTCATTATTCGTCACAATTGATGCCACAAGCAGCATAATCAGAAACACCACGCCCAGCAACAGTGCCAGCATGAGCTCGTGACCCATCTCATGGAATGCCTTGTTCCGCTCGTGACTAAAGGTCGGCGTGCGTTTTTGTTCGAGTTGTTGGCTTATATCGTAAAGGCCGAATGCGAGCATGGGCCCCACCAGCAGAAAACTGAAAAGGATTCCGCCCAATAAATAACTCTCATAAAACGATGAAAAATAAATAAGCACCCAGGCAACAGAGGCAAATATCACGCCATAAATCAGGCTGTGCCAAGGCGCATGTCGGTAATCCTGCCAACCTTTTTTTAACCACCTAAAAGGAGCACTGAAAGTAAGCTTGTGACAAGATGCGCAGAGAGGAACATCTTTTTCGAATGAATTTAAAGTTTTCACACTACACCTCCTTGTAATAAGGATAGTACGTGTAATGAGTATAGTAGGTTCGCATGCTTTTTCCATGCTCAGTCAGGGGCACAAAGACACTCAATTAAGCGCTCAACCTGCTGCACACAACAACCACTTCCCATCGTGGCATAGGTCTGCCGTTTAACCTCTTCCACCGTTATCGCACCGCCTACGATGGCGTTAATAATGTCTATCTTCGGAACATCGTTACAAACACAAAGATTTTTATCTGAATCATTCTTGAGGTTGGTTGGCAGTTTTCTCAGAGTATTTTTATCAAGATCATTCATACATTTCTGGTGAAGCGACATCGTGGGGAAATTGCTCTCTGGTAGCTATTCTATTCTTTATCGATCATCGCCTTAAGATCAGAAAAAGGATTAAAGGTTGCGGCATTCGTTTGTTTCGCAGCCGAAGTGCCTGAGCTCTGGCCAGCCACCTGTTGCCGCTGGTGTTCATTATCGTGGCAATACAAGCACAACAATTCCCAGTTACTGCCATCGGCTGGGTTGTTATCATGGTTATGGTCACGATGATGCACCGTCAACTCGCGCAACTCCTTCCCGGAGAATTCCCTTGCACACCGCCCACAAATATGAGGATACATCTTAAGTGCCTGTTCACGATAACCCAGCCCACGCTTATCCTTGGCCTTGTGAGCCTCGGCGACTATCTTGTCTAATTTGTCGTTATCCATCTACCCACTCTCTTTACTATAAAAACGGTCTAACGCTTTTTATTTTGATATTTCATAATTTCTCATCGCATCGTTCTCGATAAGCACTCGCTCCAACACCAGTAGCCACTGGTCGTCATCCTCTTTCTCCAGTGACATCTCCACGATCTGTTCATTCAAGGTACCATCCGCTCCTACCACCATTTCAAAAACAGTGAAGACAATCTGATTGTCCGTTGCACTGATCAGGTTAAAACCCTTATAAGCAATGCTTTTTATCATCGCATTTTCAAACTGATGCCGGCACTGCTTATACCATGTATCGTAATCAATATTATCAAACCCGGGAACACCCTCAACGTGAACACGTTTTGATATCATCCCCATATGACCCTTAAGGTCTTTTTGACCGGCACTTTCTGCTGCATGGGTTAACCACTGCTCAGCAATCTTTTGAGCACGTTCTTCTATCATAAAAACTCCAGTATTTTATACAGTGATAATGCCAGTCAGGCTGGTGCCTGATAGAAACACTTATTACAGATATCTATCATGCTAACAACAAAACAAACGGAGTCATAATTAGACAATCAATCAGGGCAGTAGTAAATACGAATTATTCCGATTTATCACTGTCACCTTTCATTCTATATTAGAAATAATTGCTCTCTGGTACCTATTAATCTGGTACCTATTAATCCGGTACCTATTAATCCAGCTATAATCTCCCCATGCCAACCCTCCCCATCAATGATGCGCTAGCGGACATCAAAGACAAATTAACCACTCACAGCCGTCTTGTACTCCAAGCCCCACCGGGCGCGGGTAAAACTACTGCCGTACCCATCGCCTTACTCGACCAGAAATGGTTAACTAATATGCAGATCATTATGCTCGAACCTCGCCGACTTGCTGCACGCAACTCGGCGGCGCGCATGGCTTTTTTGCTCAATGAAGAAGTCGGTGAAACCGTGGGTTACCAGATTCGTCAGGACAACTGCTTTAACGATAAAACAAAAATCCTAGTGGTCACTGAAGGTATTTTAACGCGTAAGTTACAGGCGGATCCGGAACTTAAAAAAACTGCGCTGGTTATTTTTGATGAATTTCACGAGCGTAGCCTGCACGCAGACTTATCACTGGCGCTATGCTTACAAAGCCAACAGATTTTACGTGAGGATTTAAAGATTCTGGTCATGTCGGCGACGCTGAATACGGATGCGGTAGCTACCCTGCTGGATAACGCACCTATTATCCAGAGTGAAGGTCGCAGCTTTCCTGTCGAAAATAAATACCTCTCTAACGTTACCCGTCAGAAAAATACGAACCCACAGCAGCAACTGATGAACAATCTGACTAACACGGTTAAAAAGTTTATTCATGAGCACGAGGGTAACTGCCTGGTATTTCTACCTGGTGTCAAAGAAATTAACCAACTGACTGGACAGATAAAACAAATCCTAGAAAGTGAATCAATCAAGAACATGTTGATTGCACCGCTACATGGCAGTTTAAACAAACAGCAACAAGATTTGGCCATTGCATCACCAAGCGATAAAGCCATGCGGAAAATTGTTCTGTCCACCAACATCGCAGAAACCAGTATCACCATTGAAGGTATTAGCTGTGTGATCGATTCGGGGCTGGAACGCATACTGGATTATAGCCCTGCCTCGGGCATGAACCGACTCAACACCCAGTCTATTTCACAAGACTCCGCCGTGCAGCGCAGTGGTCGCGCCGGACGGTTATCCGCCGGTGTTTGTTACCGTTTATGGACGAAAGAGCAACAGTCAGGTTTACTCAAACACGCACCAGCTGAAATTCTACACAGCGACCTATCATCGTTAGTGCTGGAACTCGCCAACTGGGGCGTGACTCAAGTTGATGAAATGAAATGGATGGATCTGCCGCCAAGCAGTGCTATTGAACAAGCAAAAACACTGCTAAAACAACTCAGCGCCATCGATGAGCATGGCAAAATTAATGCCCACGGCCGTGACATATTGAAACTGGGCACGCATCCACGCTTAGCGCACATGATATTGTCCACCATTAAACTTGATCAGGCTTATCACGCCTGCCTAATCGCCAGCCTACTCACCGAGAAAGACCTATTCCAAGCTAATGCAGATAAAAGTGCCGACATTCATGACAGGTTAAATGTGCTTGTTCATGGAAGATCAAACCAACACGGCATCGATAACCAGCAATGCAAACGCATAATACAAACTGCCGATGATTTTTTTAAGCGTGTTAAACGTTGCAGCAAAACGATGCGACACAAAGAGACGCCAGACCATCATCTCAGCGGCGTGCTTCTGGCCTACGCCTACCCTGACAGAATCGCCAAACGACGTAACGGAAACCAAGCACGCTATTTACTCAGTAACGGTAAAGGCGCCGTTATTCCAGCTTATTTACAATATCATGACCATGAGTATCTTGTGGTCGCCAACCTTGATGCCAAACAAGGTGAAGCCCGTATTTATCTAGCTGCAGATATTAGCGCTGAACAATTGCAAGAATATTTTATTGATAACATTCAGCATGAAGAACGTGTCGAATGGAACGAAAGCGCACAACGCGCTGAAGCAAAACAGACCAGCCGCATTGGTAAAATAATACTTCATGAATCAATGCTGCATGATATAAAAAACACAAAAGTTCAAGATGCGGTGCAACAGTGCCTGATACAGGCCATCAGAGAAACGAAACTAGAATGTCTAAACTGGAACGCCAAGGCTAATAGCTTAAAACAACGTGTTGAATTTATTAACCACCGTTCTAATAACAATCCCTCTATTAAAAACCTATTTACTGATCAACCGCTTCCCGATTTTTCAGAACAGACTCTGAGCGACACCCTAGATGAATGGTTACAACCTTATTTAAGTAATGAAAATAGCCTAAAGCAATGTTTCAAGATAGATTGTTATAGCCTGCTTTTAAATCAGCTCAGCTGGGAACAACAGCAACTGGTAAAGCAATTAGCACCTGAGAGAATCAGCGTACCCAGTGGCTCATCAATCAACATTGACTACAGCGACCCAGTCCAACCCATCCTTGCCGTCAGGCTCCAAGAAGTGTTTGGTTTATACGACACGCCCACCCTGCTAAAGGGTCAGTGCAAACTGATGATGCATTTATTATCACCCGCGCGTAGCCCAATGCAGGTAACACAAGATTTAAACAGCTTCTGGAAAACCACCTATCACGATGTAAAGAAAGAACTGCGTGGAAAATACAAACGACATTACTGGCCAGATGACCCATTCACCGCACAGGCAACCAGTAAAACCAAAAAACAAATGAATCGTGAATAGGTATACTGCCCCTATGAATGGATCACAAAAAAATAATCCACTGCACAGTATAACCTTGCAACAAATCGTCGAAAAGCTAGTTGAACATTATGGTTGGGAGGAACTAGGCAAGCGTATCAACATTAAATGTTTCAACGACGCACCATCATTCAAATCCAGTCTGAAATTTTTACGTAAGACGCCCTGGGCAAGAGAAAAGGTCGAGAGCTTATACATTAGTACGCAGCAGGGTAAAAATTAAAAAAAAGGGGTAAAGACAAAGGAAATACGAATGGTTATCGTTTATCACTGTCCCCTTTTATACTTCTAAGTGATAGCTATTCAGTACTTTCTAATTCATAATCGATTTAGTAATAAAGTAAATAATAATCGAAAAATAGGGATGTTTTACATGGAATTCTTAAAATTATTTTTACCCGCCATACTTCTCGTTATATCAACCCAAGCAAATTCAGCAATTGTGACTTTTACCGATCGAAGTGCCTTTCAGACTGCTGCAGGAACCACTGCAACTGAGGATTTTAATACTGCGCCTATTGGTAATTTTGTTGATACTGCTACTTTTTCAGGTTTATTTGATGATGGTTTGGATTTCGATGATTTTACGCTTAGTAGTACAGACCCTCTTCTTGGGCGAATTTCGATTGGTACTTATACCTTTGTGAGTGGTACTGTTCCCTTTAATATTGATGGTACTAATTTCATCGTAGCCTCTAAAGATATTGGTAACATCCTAACTTTTAACTTTAATACTGCCATTACTGCGTTTGGTTTCAATCAAAATAACTATTTTAAACCCATCCCCAGTGGTTTCTTTGGTTTAAATATGGATGCTATAACTTTAGACGGTGTGAGCTTTTTTATTAACAACCCATCTGACTTCTTTGGTTTCATATCTGATACCCCTTTCAACTCTATCCAATTTAATGCATTCACTCTTTCATTTGCGGGTGAGAACTATGGATTAGATAATGTTGAATATTCTGTATCAGCCGTTCCTGTGCCTGCAGCTGCTTGGTTTTTTGGTACGGCTTTGTTTGGTTTTTTGGGGTTCTCAAGAAAAAATAAAGGGGGCGGAGACGTGTGGAAACACAAATGATTATCGTTTATCACTGACCTTTTTTTATATGTTATCGCTACTTAGTGAGCAAAATACGCACTTTATCAGGGTTCCCTATGCACAAAGACAAATTGGACAGTATTTTTGATGGTACGGATAAAGCCATTGCTGATTTCTTTGATCTTAGCGGCACCGAAACAATTGATCAAAAATCAACATGTCGAAGAATTGAAAATCAAATACACAGTGCTTCCGAATTTGAGTCTTTTTTAGAAAAATTATATGTCTGTATTGAGCAGAACCGCACACAACATCAACCATCTCAAGAAAACTGGCGTCTCAAACCTATCAGCACCATCTCTCGAGGTAATAAAAGCCCAGAAGTCTTACTCGAACGTGCCATCGCATGCCTTTCAATTCAAGGACATTTAACGGGGTGGTACAATCAAATTCCTGTTGCTTCTGGTCTTATCGATGACATTGCCAATAAACGTACAGCTATAGATTTACTACAACTATCTGATACGTCTGCTGAGTTTATTGAACTCAAATTGGCAAGTAACACACCACTATTTGCTGCGATAGAAATACTACTTTATGGACTTGCCTATCTATACAGCTACATCCACCAATCCGAACTAGGTTACGACAAAAAGGTGCTTATGAGACTTAAAAGAATAACCCTCAGTGTTTTAGCACCCGCATGTTATTACGATACTTATAGCTCTGAGGTATTTATTAAAGGTCTTGATGAATCCCTTAGCTCATACGTAAAAGACAAAACAAATGGAAATTTATCCATGTCATTTACTATGGCCGCTTTTCCTAAAGATTTTACTCTCCCATTTGAAGTAGGGAAAACAGTTACCGAACAATGTGATTCTAGTGGAAACAACTCAACTATTAATATACTTATGGATGCTATTAATAAGCGTCAATCAATCATCACATAGCAAGAACTTAGTTTTACTCAATATAAAAACAATTGCTCTCTGGTACCTATTAATCCTTTTACTCTAAACCATTAGATAAACTGACTTTATGGCGAGGCTCAAACCACTAACCAGTAACAAAGTGCTCACGACTTGGTTAAATCGGCGATCGTTAATTTTTATATGTATATGTTGGCCTACATACATAGCCAAAATCAAAATAGGCAGCAGCATTAAAGCCAACGTCACCATTTTATTTGTAAATAAATCTGAATAAAAATAGCCAAATATTCTTGCGCCGCCATCTACTAAAAAGATCATGGTGATGGTTGCTCTAAATTGCTGTTTCGTTACTTGGCGCATTTTAAGATACAAAACATAGAACGGCCCACCCGTCCCAAATAAAGCACCAATCAAACCAGCAAAACTACCGGCTGCAACCGCCCACCAGCGACTACCAGATTTAATGTTGTGCGGTAGCAGTGAATAAACGGCATAACAAAATATAAATATACCCAAAGCAAAAGTAAGCACGGTGACATCGGCATTAACAAGCAACCATAGTGCAATCGTAATACCTGCTAAAGAAAAGGGTAAAAGAGACCATAAGTCTCGCCAAACAACATCACGACGATAGGTAAAACTTTGATACACCGTGCCGGTGTAACTTACCAAAGCCAAAACAGGAACAATAAACGGTAGCGGTAAAAAAAAGGCTAACAGAGGAATGGCCACTAAACCGCTACCAAAACCCGATAAACCTTTAATCACATAGGCAACGAAAATAATAACAATACATAAGACCAGCTCATTTATTGTTAAAGGTAATAAGTCTGGGAGCATAAAAAAACGATTCTATTTTTAAAAAACCTTGGCCATTAATTGATTTGTTTGTATTGGTTCATCAATCACCCACTCCTCACCTTCTTGTTTATAAGGATAAACGAACAAGACAGATGACTGTTCAGTTTCAATTTGTAAACCAATACCCGAACCATCATCCGAATCGAGATGCATAACAAAAGCCGTCGCAAACACACTTTCATTTGCAACAAACTCTTTTAACTCACTTACAACATCATCAATCTGTTTAGAATAATCACTCTCAGGATTTTTATCTCCAGGGCAATTCATCTTCATGTCTTCAGAATCATTAAAGCTACGAATACCAAAGGGAATAATTACCTTATATTCTTTTAACATTTCATGGGCTGTATCAATACACAGCAATACCAGCTTCTCTATTTGCTTTTGTTTATCCATCTAAACAACCTTCATTAAAAAATATCATTCGATAATATAACACTTAAATATACAACTTGAACAAGGCCCAGTATCTTTAATGCCTCAAAATCACTACTAAGGCAGTTATGGCATCT
The DNA here is from genome assembly GCA_964542925.1 of uncultured Granulosicoccaceae bacterium. Taxonomy (GTDB): domain Bacteria; phylum Pseudomonadota; class Gammaproteobacteria; order AKS1; family AKS1; genus Sulfuriflexus. The sequence goes on from CAZIWG010000051.1 coordinate 13,988, forward strand.
GGTGTGGCTTTAAGTAAACAATTGCTCTCTGGTACCTATTATTC
>CAZIWG010000051.1:14131-17210 GCA_964542925.1 uncultured Granulosicoccaceae bacterium
ATTGCTCTCTGGTACCTATTATTCTCCACAACGTCTTAGACGTTGCAGATCATCATCATGAGCATTAATTTCTTTCACTGCCTTTTTAAAGACGCCACGCAGGTGACCCTTCAAGTGTTTAGTTACAGCAGAAGTTGGGAGTTCTTTTAATACGGAAAAGATAGCCAATGCATAGGTGGCTTCACGTTCGGAAAGGTAGGCTTCGCGATTAGCTGCTGGATTATAGCAACTACCGCAACCACCACGGAAAGTGAAAGCACTATTGGCAAACATCACACCAAAACCGATATAGATCGCAAGCAACTCTGTTACCTGTGGCCAATACTCATTACCGCCAGGTGGTGGCTCGTCTGCCATCTGCCCCAAGTGATGCGAGACAATATGGGCGAAGCTTGAAATCATCCCTTCAGGATTACTGATTTGTTGTGGGTTAAACAATATTGGTAGCCGGTGCGCATCATCAACGGAATTATCCGTAATCCCACCAGCGCCGCGTAACGCTCCCTTGATTTCAACTTTGGGGGCTTCTAGCGAAGCAGAAATTCCATTCTCTACAAGCCGTGTTGGCCAATGGCTAATCCCTGCATACACTTTCACTTGATCGAAGATCAAGTTTGCCATTGTCTCTTGGCTATCGACACTGCCTGGAAAAAACGTATTGTTCGGCAACACCAATTTTGTCTCAGAGTAAAAGTATTCAGCATCAAAATTATCTAGCGCCCAAGCAAAGGCATCAAATAACCACTGCGACGAACGAGTCTCTAATACAGGGGCTGTGTTAAATAAACCAAACATCAGTAAGGCACCTTTTAGTGTTTTATTTCTTTAGCTTTGCAAATGCATCAGCCATCGCTGAATTCCCCGCAGGTGCTTTATTAAATCCTTTCGAACTATTGGCTTGTGATTTATTAGGACGAGATCGATTAGGCTGTGCTTTATTTTGTACGACTTGTTTTTTCGGTGTAGTTTCTTTTCTTTCTACCGCTTCGGTTAAACGCATCGATAAAGCGATACGATTCCGTTTAACATCAATATCCATCACCTTAACTTTAACCACTTCGCCGGTTTTAACCACATCATGCGGGTCTTTAACAAAGCGATCTGCCATTACTGAAATATGGACTAAACCATCTTGGTGCACGCCAATATCAACAAAAGCGCCAAAATTAGTCACGTTGGTGATAATGCCTTCTAACATCATGCCTTCTTTTAAATCACTGACTTTTTCAACACCCTCTTTAAAACTCGCGGTTTTAAATTCAGGCCGAGGATCACGCCCAGGCTTTTCTAGTTCCTCAATAATGTCACGCACAGTGGGTTCACCAAAACCTTCCATCACATAATCATTTGCGGCAAGCGATGAGAGAAATGATTTATCACCAATGACTTTATTTATCTCACGGCTATTTTTCTCTAAAATATTTTTAACTACAGGATAGGCTTCTGGATGAACGGATGAGGCATCAAGCGGATTATCACCCTTTGATATCTTTAAGAAACCCGCAGCCTGTTCAAATACCTTTGGCCCTAAACGTGGCACCTTTAAAATTTCTTTGCGATTGTTAAATGCACCATTTTGTTCTCGGTAAGAAACTATGTTCCCCGCCATGCTTTCACTCAAACCCGCGACGCGCATTAATAAGGGTGCAGAAGCCATGTTTACTTCAACACCAACAGCGTTAACACAATCTTCTACAACTGCTTCTAATTTTCGGACTAAACGATGTTGATTAACATCATGCTGGTATTGGCCTACACCAATTGCTTTCGGATCTATTTTTACAAGCTCCGCTAAGGGATCTTGCAAACGACGCGCAATTGAAATGGAACCACGGAAAGTCACATCTAAATCGGGAAACTCTTTTGCCGCTAATTCAGAGGCAGAATAAACCGATGCCCCCGCTTCACTCACCACTAAACTGGTGAGACGTAGCTCTGGATACTTTTTCATTAACTCATTGGTTAATTTATCCGTTTCACGTGAAGCGGTGCCATTACCAATCGCAACCAATTCAACCTTATGCTTTTTAGCCAGCGCCGCTAATACAGCAATGGATTGATCCCATTGGTTTTTAGGTGCGTGTGGATAAATCACAGCTTGGTCAACCAACATGCCCAGCGCATCAACCACCACAACCTTTACACCTGTTCGTAAACCAGGATCGAGTCCAAGTGTTGCACGCGCACCCGCGGGGGCGGCTAATAATAAATCACGCATATTTTCACCAAAGACACGAATGGCTTCTTCATCAGCGGAATCACGTAAACGTATCATTAGCTCTGATTCAAGCGTTAATGCAATTTTAAAGCGCCATGCCCAACGCGCACTCTCTAATAACCAGTTGTCTGCTGCGCGTTGTTTCTGTGAAAGTGAAAACGCATAAGCCACTGAGCTGTCACAGACACCCATGTCTGACGCTGACTCAAGATCATCCTGACCCGGTACCAATAATTTAACGCGTAAGATCCCTTCATTGCGGCCACGGAATAATGCCAAGGCACGATGAGATGGGATCTTATTAATCTTTTCTGAAAATTCAAAATAGTCAGTAAATTTACTGCCCTTACTTTCTTGACCTTTAACAACGGTTGAATTGAGTTCACCCTTTTCCCAACATGTGTCGCGTAACTCGGCGAGTAAATCCGCATTTTCTGAGGCTCGCTCCATAAATATTTGCCGTGCACCGTCTAATACAGCTTCGACATCAACAAACTTTGTTTCAACATTAATATAGGATTCTGCTGCAGCCGTTGGTTCTAGTGAACGATCTTCCAAAATGGCATCAAGCAACGGTTCGATACCAGCTTCACGCGCAATTTGTGCCCGGGTGCGACGTTTCACTTTGTAAGGAGCATAAAGATCTTCAAGACGTGTTTTGGTATCGGCTTCTAACAGTGATTTTTTTAACGTGTCAGTTAATTTGCCTTGTTCTTCGATCGTCTTTAAAACGCTTGTGCGGCGATCTTCTAGTTCACGTAAATAAACTAACCGCTCTTCCAGTGTGCGAAGTTGCGTGTCATCTAAACCACCGGTCACTTCTTTGCGGTAGCGTGAGATAAAGGGAACCGTTGAACCCTC
>CAZIWG010000052.1:0-17074 GCA_964542925.1 uncultured Granulosicoccaceae bacterium
GGTCCGGAACGCATAGGTATATTAACCGGTATGCTGTCGCTTGCGGCGATTGCGGATGATCCGGATTCACCATGTGTAACTGAGGCCAATCGTTGCCATTCAACGGTAGATAGTTCACCTGTACGCGATATTTCACCAGGTATTGTTCGCTATGCCTGGACATTGGTGGATGCGACGTTGGACAGTGGTGAGTATTTCCCAACGGGTGATGTCCGTGATGTTTTCGGTATTGCGGCTGGCAGTGATAGTATTGAGGTTCCAAATGACCGCCTTGAACCGGGCCAGTTTACCTTCCAGATCGAAGTTGAGGATGGTGAAGGAAATATCGGTACAGATTATCACGAGGTTCTGGTTGTAGAGGAAAATACCAATCCCATTGCTTTAGTTTCTCCACCAAGGGGATACCTTCTTTCACCACTGGGCTTAACAAATAGAAATATCCTTGTTAGTGGGGCATACAGTTTTGATCCAGACAATATTCTTACGGACACATTACCCGGTATTGATATGTATAACTGGTCAGTTATTGCTGGACCACCGGGATGTATCCCGCTAGATACCACATCGATATTAAGACTATATAGTGCGGGTGCCCGTGTGCCCGATCACTGTCAGGATGTATTCAAGTTAAGATTAACAGTAACAGATGATGATGAGCCAACGGCACATACTGATAGTGCAGGGACGGCATTAGTATTAAGCACTTGCCCAGGGGTGTGCATATTTTTACCGACACGTGTTGAACCGAGTATTATCGAATTTGCAGAAAATACAGACGTCCTCATTCTCTATCATGTGTCGCCATCGGTAAGAGCGGCGTTCCTTCTTGGCATGTTCGCACGACTTGATATATTTCATGAGTCAGATCGATCCGTTCCGGTTTTTACAAGCTTCAGCCCCAACCTTTGGACGTCTGAACTGACATCGCTTCTTGCGTTTCATTGGGATGGCCATTGGTCGAGTCAGCGGCCACGTCCAGGTCGTTATTCTGTCGAGATCAGCCTGGTAGACCACGCTTTGACAATTAACCCGTTGTATAAGGTGCGTGAAAACGATGCTATCCTGATAGAGGTTGATGAACTCAATATTGCTAGTGATGCAGATCGTTATGTATCACTTGATGCTATGAAGGAAAGTACTGATAGTGTCTCTATAGATTTTGCTATTGATGGATCAATCGTGCCAGACAGGATCGAGTGGCGACTGATTAACGATGCGGGTAGTGAGATTGATGGTGTTGGTGGAACGGTAATACCAGCGCTTTCCGGCACAATCAATTGGGATGGTCAATTAACAGGAAGAGGATCGATACCTAGAGACTTCATCTTAACCGGCCACTACATAGTAGAAATCGAGGCGTTTAAAGATAGCAGGTCATTGACCGGTAGAGTGAGACACCCACTGACTGTGTATGAGTTGCGTTTGCAACCTGTTAGCGGCCCTCCGGATCTCGTAGTACTGCATAACACTGATGATGATAATCACAATGGTCACATTGATAAGAGTGAGTCAGGCAGACTACCGGGTGAAGATGACTTGCTGGCCGTTAACATTGTTTTTAACCCTGTGATAAAGGGGCAGCTTACTTTCTCAACGACAGATACTTCTCCACGGGTTAAATTGTATGCGGCAGGAGATCGTTTGGGCGGAGAAACTCCATTCCCATTGAATTATGATTTGCCGTCAGCTTCAATCCCAGATGAAATATACCTTGAAGGAGTAGACAGACAAAACGCAAACTTGGTATTGGATTTTGATCCCGTGGATGCGCCGGCCTTACCATCTGTTGAGCAAACAGTAGAAGTTATCGATATTGCTCTTGAAGACAGCAGTTTCACACCTGTTAATTTTGTCGATATAGCAACGTGGGCAGATGCCTACAGACCAGCAATACCCTTACCGGTAAGAAATAACCTGTCAGATAACTTTGTTGACCGAGAGGCGCGTCGCTTTTACGTCCGTGTAAAAGATCCTGCCCTGAATTCTGACTCAGGTAGACCAGAAACAGGCCAGGCTCAAATCTGGACAATAAAACAGGATGGTACTGTTTACGATGATCCAACTAGAATTACACTGTTTGAGCGCAACAGCTCTGGTAGTGGTACGAATGATGAGAACAGGTTCCAGTCAAATGCACAAATACTGGTTACTAGTGATTTTGCTCCGTTAAATCAGGATGATGATTTCCGAGCTCATGATGGCATCAGTAGTAGACGTAATGACGATGCAACAAATGATCGTACTCATCGCACCCATGGCATTGACAGCGCAGTCAAGGTTACTTACAGGCATGGTAGTGGCCGGGCATTGGATTTCACCAAACCGGTTTGTAGGAGGAACCCAGAATCTCGGCGCACTGTGAATATAAGAGCAACTATTTTTAATGATCCAAATGGGGGCAGCATACCAATAGCGGATGATGTAGAGCTTTATAAAGTTGTTGCCAATTCTACTTGGGCTCATGCATGTATAAAATTTAACATTACTGATGTCAGGACAGAAGATGCGCCTACACGCTCAACGCCTATAGGGCCAGTTAATATATTAGCTGATGGAGAGTATGACTGGCGTGGAACAGTTGAGGATGAGACAGCTTTGTTTGCTGCCTACACGGGTGATGCACAAATCGATCGTATCGAGCTATTTATTGTTCCACATATACCCGGAGCGAATGGGTTGACATATCCAGCACTGACAGAACGTTCAGCCTTGAGCCTAAAGGTCTTCAGCATTTTGAGTTTTGACACGTTGAATAACAGAACGTTTTCTCATGAAATGGGGCATGCACTGACGAATAAAACTGATATACATGGCTTCACATACCTGAACTTCCCTCACAAACCCTGGGAAGTGGGTGACCCTTTACCAAGGTATCCATACAGCCTGGATGCTTCAGGCATTAGTCAGAATAGGCGTATTCTTGAACCATATATTGGGTATGCAAGGACGGACCGTGCTCAGTCCCATGCGGTTCCTGGCGACCTGTCATCTACACCACCACCATCAGATGTCGAGGGGAATTATGTACTCAAACGTCCCTAATAATATATATACACAGTATTCATGCGCCAAAAGATTTATGGCAATACTTTTTACATTACTGCTTATGGCCTGTTCGGAAAACAATAGTAAGGTCGAAATAAAACCACTCACTGTAGATGATGCCGTGTTGGCTGTACTTTATTCGGCCCCACATGGTTTGTCAGTACAGTCAGGTGTTAAACAGAAGCTGCTTGAATTATTGGAAAGACAACCAGAGATGGTCGCGGTAGAGGTGGATAAGAAAATTAATATTGCCCAGCTTGTACCTGTTATTGCAAATGACCGTGAAAAACTCTTTACGATTGAGCGTGCGATTCAGTTATTAGGCCACTACACAAGCCCTAAAGGTGATGCCGTTCTGGCCGGTTGGTATAACCAAATTCAGTCCCACAGAAAACCTGGCATTAATAGCGAGACAAACAAAACACTTGAAAGGCTGAGTTACCACGTGCTGAGTAATTTGGGTACGCGATATGCAGAACCAGTCGTGAATGTCATTCTTGATAACTGGCATAACATGTCATCCAACGAACGTTTTTTGAGCCTGGCCTATCTTGCAGGAGCTAATAAGGGGCGAACGGATACAGCTGCCCGTTTACGTGAATTAATAGATAGTAGTGCTGATGACAAGCAGTTGCTTGAGCGCGCACTTGCCTATATCGAAGGAAGTTGAGCATGAAAATACGGGGAAGGATAAGGTCGGCTCTGATAACTGTTTTGCTTCTGAGTAGTGTTTCGACCGTATTTGCAATCGACAGGGAATACGGTGTACCGCAATTTATGGGTGAGGATTTTTTGATACCTTCCAGTATTGCCTATGACGAAGTTCGGGACAGAGTGTTTGTTTTATTGGCAGGTTCTCATGAGATTCGCTATGTCAGCCTGACTGATGCTTTGGCTTCAGGCCCATGGCATACGCTTGGGCGTAATGCAGATCGTTTACATGCAACGGCACTTGTCGAACCGCAAGGCATCGCGGTTGATCCTGCTGGTAATGTCTTCGTAGCAGACACTTTTAATAATAAAGCGCGCCTGTATCGCTATAGTGCTGATTCTGACAGCTATTCTCTTGATACAAATTTCACTATAGATACCCTTACGTCCGTTGCAGGAGTAGCGATTGATCGTCCCAGGGACATTGCAACGGGCAATGATGGTGCAGTTTACCTGCTTGATTCTGGTAACCAGCGTATATTGAGGGCAAGTGATGCAAATGCGCGTAGTTGGACGGTGCATTATCGGGACGCAGGTCTGTCACATGCCCATGGTCTTGCAGTAGGGCCCTCCGGTGATATTTATATTGCCGATACCGATAACCATCGTATTGTTATCAGACGTAATGACGGTAGTGTCGAAAGCTTTGGCCGTTTTGGAAGTGATCGAAACGGTTTACGTTATCCGAACGATGTTGCCATCGATAATGATGGACGTATCTATGTTGCAGATACCCATAATCATCGTATTTCTATTTATGACGCTTCAGGACGTTACTCCCGTTCATTGGGTCGTTCACCACTAAACAGAAACAGTGAAAGCCTGGCAGTGGGCTCGGATAGAAAGCTGTTTATTGCAGATAGCGAACGAAGTGATGTCATAGCATATCTTGGGCCCGGCTACGTACCGCAGTTTGATGGTTATCTGCGTGACAATGAGGCAGATACTGGGGTTGAACCATCGACAGTTCCTGATGTCTTGGCATCGCCTGACATACTTGTCCGCCTTCATCCAGATGTTGACCTCGAGCGTGCGCATTCCGAAGGACTTGCAAGCTACGGTTCTGAAGCGGCAATTCCTGGTGGTGAGTATTTTCTATATTTTTCTGTAAATAATTTAGGTCCAAAGTCCCTTCCACCTGGTGGGGTACGTGTTTACACATCGCCAATCGATAATGAAGCACCTTATTATCAGTTTCCCGATGAATGGCGGAATAATGAAACGTTTTCAGTACTAAGAGGGGTTACTACAACTGAAAATGAAAACTTATTACCTTTGTCGGAAGTTGCCCCGCCAGAAACGGGAGGTCTGAGTAGAGCCGTACTTGGGCCGCTTGCTTGGCGCCCATCTGGCAGCACCACGGAATGCGATAGCAATATTCTTGTTATGGCACGGCATGTAAGTCTTCATGACCCGATTATTGTCGGTACTAATAATGGCTTGGAGCAAGCGCGTGAAAGCAATGACGTTGCGGTGTTACGTGTACCCTTTGTTGGCCCGGATTGTATTCCCCGACCTGATCGTTATGAGACTAACGATGAACTGGCGACTGCCGTAGAGCCAACCGAATCATGGCAACACCTGCATGCTCGTTGTCCTTATGCTCAAACCCGGCGATCGGGTGATCCGTATCCTGATACACGATGCGAAGGTATTTTTGAAGATGGTGTCGCGCCACGTTTTGCAGAAGAAATATGGACACGCGATATAACCGATCTCAGTTTGCATGGAACAGGGGATGTGGATTTCTTCAGGATAGAGCTGCCCGAGATTGCCGATCCTGCTTATATGGATAATGACATTAACCCGGCACACATTCGGGCAAGATTTGCTGGTCGTCCTGATTACGAACCAGCCGTGATGCCAGAGTGTGGAGCCGTACAACGAGTAGATCCAGGGCCTGTAGGTGCTAATCGCAATGTCTGGGTTAATATTTCAACTGAATTAGTACTCGAAGTAGTTCCAGAAGGCCCACCAGATAATGATGTTTCTCCGAGGCCGGTTACTACGGATGGTGAGCAGATACATGCATACGTAGAGAATGATGGACGTATAGCGCGAGATCCGGAAATTTTTACGGGTTCAGCTTTGCGTAAGCGTATAACTTGCCCACAAGATGTTCACAATCTTTACGAGATTGTTTTCTCGTTTGGTGAGCGTGAAAACCCTGATGGCAGCCCTTCACCACGTGAGCTACTTGCAACCGGCGGCTATAAGCTTTCTGCGAGTTATGTGAGCACTATTGAACGTGGCACTCCAGAATGGGCACAAGATCCGGGTGTTACCGGTAGACTTAACTGCTCAGGGGTTCGACCTTTTTCAGGATCTGGAGGGCATTTCCCATTCGGGATAGATATTGTTGGTTTGCCCGGTAACTTTGGCTCACCACTGTTTCCTTTATGCGGTATATCTGATTTTGACCGTTTCGGGTTCTTCGAACGACATCCGAGAGTACCGACACCGAATTGTATTGCTGATGGCCCTGGGTGTTTTTCGACTTATTTTTTCTATTGGCCAGAGGGAAATGTGCCGTTTGATATGGCATTCGCGGCTGAACGTGAACTGTTAATTTCACTGATAGATAAAAATGGGGATATTCTCACAGAGACTCAATTGTCACCAAATTCACCACCTGCTTTTATGAAGGAGTTTAAAGGTGTTGATTTATCTTCATTGAGAACATTGAAAAATAGCGAGGGACTTCTTGGTGGGACTCTTCGAATAGATCAGCTTACGGAAGGCTATTATGGTTTAAAGATTGAAGGGGTTCCAAGTGATTTTGCGTTATCATTTATGCCAATTATTGATAAGAAGGATTTATAAGTAATAATGAAATCGAGTATGTCTATTCACTGATAGGCATATAACAGCTTACTTAAACCAAAGAATAACGGCAGGAATAATGATAATTGTCTATTTGTTGGATAAAGGCTCTAATGCCTTCTCCTCCTCCATAAACAAAAACCGCCCATTAGGGCGGTTTTTTATTGCCTACATTAGCCATAACTTATCTTGACGAATTACCTCATTCAAAGGATAATGCTCGCCTCTTAAAGCGCCTGTAGCTCAGCTGGATAGAGTACCTGGCTACGAACCAGGCGGTCGGGCGTTCGAATCGCTCCAGGCGCGCCATATAAGAAAACACCTCCTTTGTGGAGGTGTTTTTGTTTGTGATTCACTGAAATTGAATACTTGAGGCGGTACTAGTAACCAAGCGCCCGCGCCGCTTGATAAAAAACAAAGCTCGCAGCCCATGCTAGGAATAGCGACCAAAAAACACTGAATGCCGTAAAGCGAAAACTTTTTGATTCATTATGCATAGTGACAATGGTTGATAAGCAGGGTGTGTACAACAGCACAAATATCATGAAGCTATAGGCTTGTACCCAATCCATGTTGGCGTTGAGGAAACCATTCAATGCATTGCCTTCAAGACCGGTCATCGCAACCAGTGAACCGATGACGATTTCTTTGGCAACAAAACCAAAGACTAATACCACGGCCATTTGTGTGCCGATGCCAATGGGATCTAATACTGGTGCTAACCAGTCGCCGAGCATACCGGCAAAACTTTCTGGTCCACCGGGTGGGTTTGCTACAGGGTAATGTGTCAGGAACCAGACCAGTACAACGCCGATAATAATGAACTTGCTGGCGCGATACAGAAAATGTTTAACCTCATGCCAACCGCGCAACATTACCTGAAAGGGTGTTGGCAAGCGATAGGGGGGGAGTTCGAGAATAAAGGGTTCATTGCTGGTGAGGCGGCGGCGTAACAGTAGTGCACTACCAAAAGCAGCGACAAAGCTCATTATGTACAAACTAAATAAAACCAACGGGGCTTGTTGTGGTGTAAACAAGGCGGTGGTCATAAAGATAAAAACTTGTAGTCGGGCTGAGCATAATGAAAAAGGAATAATAAGCATGGTGAGCAGTCGCAATGGCCGGCTGCGCATAACACGTGTTCCCATCATTGCCGGTACGTTACAGCCAAAGCCCATTAACATCATGACAAAACTTCGGCCATCAAGGTTAAAGCGTGACATTAATGCATCGGTTAAATAGGCAGCACGTGACAGGTAACCACTGTCTTCAATGAGTGCCATCATAAAAAAGAATAGAATGATGACAGGCACAAAGGATGCAACGGTAGCAATACCATCATAAATACCGTGTACTAATAAACCAAAGACTGCTGCAGGCAAGATACCTTCTAGTGGGTCCAATGCCAGCATACGAAATTCATTTAGCCCCCATGCTACACCTTCTTGTATTGGTGCGCCGAGTGTATAGATAGCCTGAAAGATCAGGAACATGAACAGGAAGAATAAGGGCAAGCCTAAAACAGGGTGAAGTAATATTTTGTCGATTCGTTCCGTTGCTTTGCGTTCTAAAGTAACGGGCATGACAACGGATTGGCTCATCAGTTTTTCAGCTGTCTCTGTGACTGCATCATCTTCTGATAACATGCTCTGAATTTTAGTCAGATCGCAAGGGCTGGTATTTCTAAGCGTATCGATCAATAAGGATTGTGCCTGAGGGAAACCCTGGCCACGACGTGCACTGAGTAAGGTAACAGGAAAGCCGAGTGTATCGGAAAGTTGTTTTGTATTAATGCGTACGCCGAGCTGTTCGGCTTCGTCGAGCATGTTCAGCATCAGTACACAATGACAACCCAGTTTACTGAACTGAACCGCAAGACCAAGTTGATGATCAAGCTGGGTTGCATTGAGTACGATGCAGACCAGATCAACCGGATTATTTTCAAGAAAAGTGCGTACTACCTGTTCATCTTCAGAAAACCCGTGCAGGTCGTAGATGCCGGGCAGGTCAACAACCTCAACACTGTCTGCGCCAAGTATAATTTTTGCAGCAAGCAGATCGACCGTGACTCCAGGCCAGTTACCGGTACGCGAGGAGGCGCCAGTAAGGCGGTTAAAAAAGGTAGACTTGCCCGTATTGGGCATGCCGATGAGCGCTATGCGTTTCAAGAGGCGAGACTAACATCAACCATGGCAGCATCCCGTGAACGAACTACAAGGCTGATACTGCCTATACGAATTTGTATTGGACCACCCAAACTTCCACGGCGGATAATGCAGGTCTCTCTGCCTGCACGCATGCCCATTGATTGCATGCGCTGGCGTACAGCATCGCTAGCCTGGATTTCACAAATAACAGCCCGATCGCCGATTTGCAAAGATGAAAGTTTGACAGTTGACATTGGAGTTACCTGTAAATACAAATGATAATGATTATCAATAGTACTCCCAGATGTTGAGTTTGGCAATATTAATGTTCGCTAATTTGGTTATACATCAGTTAAATCAGATAATTAATAAATTTTAGAGCAGATGTCATAAATCGGATGTAACTCTTTGTTAAATAAGCTAGTGCTTATGTGCAGATAATCATGACAATGGCATTCTAGCCTGCGAACAGCATAATTCTGTGTAATTTTCTTAAATTTACAGATTAATCAGAAGATAGCGTTTATTATTCTTCATATTTTATACAAAGGAAGTAGGGGAAATGAGATTGTCATTGGTTTTTAACCGTGTTGTACGCACTTTATTGGCGATATTGCTATCACTCACATTAATGTCTTGTAGTAGTGTCGAGCCTAAGACCTATGCCAATCAGTCACCTAAATTAGAGTTCAACAAATTTCTGCAAGGCAAGTTAACCGGCTGGGGGATTTTTCAGGGGCGTGATGGGGAAGTGCAGAAACGTTTTCGGATTGACATGACGGCAAACTGGGAAGGGAATATCGGTACCTTTGTTGAGAATTTTACTTTTCATGACGGCACGACACAGGTGCGTGAGTGGGTATTAACACGGGTTGATGATCATCATTACACGGGTAAAGCCAATGACTCGGTGGGGGAAGGTAAGGGTGAAGTGTGGGGTAATAGCATGCACTGGAATTACACCATCACAACAGAAACAGACAGTGGTACTTATGACTTGGATTATGATTACTGGATGCATATGATTGATGACAAAACACTCATTAATCGCGCAACCTTAAGTAAGTTTGGTTTCACGCTCGGTGACATTGCCGTGACATTTCATAAACAATAATAAGTTGGATGTTTCTTGATGTTACGGAAGGTGACTAAAATAATTTTGCTACTCGCGAGCATGATCAGCTTAAGTGCTTGTTCACCACTGGGAATGCTCAATGCTACAGTGGGTGATGATGGTTACACTAGTGTATTAAATTTATCGTATAGCAATAAATCGCGTCAGGGACTGGATATTCATATTCCTAATAATGTTAAGAAAAATGCCGATGTGGTGGTGTTCTTTTATGGCGGTCGTTGGCAATACGGTAGTAAGGGCGAGTATGGTTTTGTTGCGGACGCGTTAACATCAAAAGGATTTATTACTGTAATTGCTGATTACCGTTTGTATCCGCAAGTGGATTGGCGTGAGTTTGTACAAGATGGTGCAATGGCTTACCAATGGGTTGTGAATAATATTAAAAAATACGGGGGTAATCCTGAGCGGGTATTTGTGATGGGACACTCGGCAGGGGCACATATTGCCGCCATGGCAGCGGTGGATGAATCGTTATTAGAAAAATCAATCAAGCGTCCCTGTGGTTTAATAGGTTTGGCGGGGCCTTATGATTTTTTACCCATTAGGGATGAAGATATCATTCGTATCTATAGCACCGCATCAGATTTGAAAAACACCCAGCCGATTAGTTTTGTCAATAAAGGCGATCCGGCGATGTTGTTGTTACACGGCAGTGATGATGAAGCGGTTAAACCCAAGAACTCCATCAACATGGCAGCGAAGGTGAAACAAGTTGGTGGTGTTGCTGATTTGAGAATGTATAAAGACACCGATCATATTGATATCTTAATTTCACTTTCCAGTACCTTTCGATCTTACACGCCTGCGTTGAATGATACTGCCGAGTTTATCGCTAAAACGACCTGTCATTAATGTTAATGCGCGTATTGAAATACTTGGTTTTTATTTTGTCGTTGTTGGCAACAACGCAGCTGTTTGCCAATAATTACCAACGTATTATTTCTTTAGATATTTGCAGTGATTGGATATTGGCACGGTATGCGAAGCGTACTCAGGTGATAGCCATGTCGCCATTGCTTTATCAATACCCTATCAAAGCAGAGCATCAAGACTGGCCAACACACGATGGGTCATTGGAAAAAATTCTACAACTTAAACCTGACTTAGTGATCACGGGTGAATTTAATGCCAGCGTGTTACGAGCGCGTTTAAAAGAGTTGGGCGTGCATGTTGAAACGACAGCTTTGCCGCGATCATTAAATGCATTACAACAATATATACAACAGTTCATAAATTTACTGGGAACAGGTGTTGTATTACCCATATTAAAGAAGAAACCATTTGTCGAGAAAGATGCTCCACGGTTGCTGTTACTGAATGCCAATGCGAATGCCACCGGCACAGGCACGCTTGAAGATGAGATATTACAACAAGCAGGTTGGCGTAATTACGTTAAACAATCAGGCTATGGCAAGGTGGATTTGGAACAGTTGGTGCAAGATCCACCAGATGCTATCTTATGGTCTGCACCTGCCTCGCCGGCAATGGCGAATGCGTTGTTTGAACACCCCGCCTTAAAGAAGGCAATGTTAAATAAACCGGTTTTGGTTCTGGATGATGGCCGCTGGCAATGTGCGGGTCCGTGGACGTGGCAACAAATAGAAACATTAACAAACTTGCGAGTGAAATGGTTCACAAAATAAAAATCATCCCTTATTTATCGATTATGTTACTGCTGGTGGCATGGTTGTCGTTGTGGGTGGGTTCGGTGCCTGTCTCGGTATTAAATGGTTTGATTGATTGGTTGTCAGGCACGTTGAGTAATGAAGCCATTATTATTGGCGAGATTCGTTTACCTCGTACGCTGATTGCTGTATTTGTAGGCGGCGCGTTGGGCTTGAGTGGTGCTGCATTGCAAGGTTTATTACGCAATCCCTTAGTGGAACCCAGTTTGGTGGGGGCGAGTCAAGGTGCGGCACTCGGTGCTGCATCAGTATTTTATTTTGGTTTGTTTGCAGCAGCAGGTAGTTTGGCGATTACGATTGCAGGTTTAATCGGTGCGCTGGTGGCGTTGTTGTTAATGCTGGCATTGTCAGGAACAGGCCGTCCTTCATTAGTGATTCTTGCTGGCTTGGCGATTTCGACGATTGCTGGTGCGGCACTTGCGGTGGTTTTAAATTTTGCACCAAATCCTTATGCGATGCAGGAGTTGGTGTTCTGGTTGTTAGGCTCAGTGTCGAATCGCGGTATAGATAGTTTATATATTTTGTTACCGGCACTGGTGATCGGTGGCGCAATTATTTTGTCGCAGCGGCGTTTGTTATCAGCTTTGGGTTTAGGCGAACAGATTGCTGCGAGTATGGGATTGTCGGTAAATCGCGGCAGTCGCTTAGTGGTGCTGGGTACGGCTATTTTAGTTGGGGCATCGGTGTCTGTGGCGGGCAATATTGGTTTTGTCGGTTTATTGGTACCACATTTACTGCGACCGTTTACACAATATCGGCCTGATAAATTACTCATCCCCTCTGCTTTGGCCGGTGCGATACTCGTGTGTGTCGCTGATATTTTTGTACGCTTATTACCCTATGGTCAGGAATTAAAATTAGGTGTTTTAACCTCGTTGCTGGGCGCGCCTTTATTTATTTGGTTAGTGGTGAAGGAAAGTAAACGATGGCTTTAATATCGACACAATCATTATCTGTCGATACGCGCTTAGATTCGATTTCTATCGCGCTGCATCGTGGTGAGGTTCTTGGTTTAATCGGGCCGAATGGTGCGGGTAAATCAACCTTATTAAAAACATTCGCCGGTCTAGAGTCTTATACGGGTGAGATAATGCTTGAAGATAAAGCCTTTGAGTCGTATTCGGCGGCTGAGCGTGCATGTTTAATTGGTTTACAGCCGCAGCAGGTGAATAGCACTTGGCCAATTTCTGTTAAAGAAGTGGTCGCATTAGGTCGTATTCCTTGGCATGACCGTGATGAAGCGGCAATACAGCATGCCATGCACATGGCCGACATCACAGAATTTGCTGATCGTACCATTGACCATTTGTCGGGGGGTGAACGAGCCAGAATTTGGTTAGCACGAGTCTTGGCAGGGCAACCACAGGCATTGTTAGTGGATGAGCCGGTTGCCAATTTAGATATTCATTATCAATTGTCGGTGATGAATGTCTTAAAAGACTATGCGGCTAAACAACATGGTGTGATAGTGGCATTGCATGATTTGAGTTTGGCCGCCCGCTATTGCGATAAACTTTGTTTGCTTAAAGAGGGTAAGTGCATTGCCACGGGAACACCCGAAGAGGTGTTGACGGAATCCTTATTGCAATCAGTGTATAACGTTGAGGTGGATGTGGATTTAACTCGACAGCCGCCCGTGGTGCTACCGAAATAAATTTATAATAGCACGCGTTCAATGCCACCATTTTCAATAGATGTGATGAACGTATTTTGCCAATCTTTACCGTGAATCTTATCCATCATTTCAACAATAATGTAATCCGTTTCAAGGCCGGTATCATCAGTGTAACGTGACAAGCCTTGCTGGCAAGCAGGGCAACTGGTGAGTAACTTCACATTACCGTTTTTAGCGTTTTTATTACCAGATACTTTTTCAATGTCTTTGTGTAACTCGGCTTGTTTGCGGAAACGCACTTGTGATGAAATATCAGGGCGTGCGATCGCAAAGGTGCCGGCTTCACCGCAACAGCGATCCGTTAATGTTACTTCTGAACTTAATAGTTGTGAGGCGACACTGATAGAGTCATGGGTTTTCATTGGCGTATGGCACGGCTCATGGTAAAGATATTTGGTATCATTACCAGGCATGCTGACATTTTTCTCAAGTAGATATTCGTGAATATCTAGCAATCGACAACCAGGAAAAATTTTATTAAATTGATATTTCAATAATTGGTCCATGCAGGTGCCACAGGAAACAATCACTGTTTTGATGTCGAGATAGTTAAGGGTATTGGCGATGCGATGGAATAGCACCTGGTTATCCGTTGAAATCTTACTGCCTTTCTCAATGTCACCTGCAGAGGTTTGTGGGTAACCACAACAAAGATAACCAGGGGGTAAGACGGTTTGTGTGCCCAGTTCATAAAGCATGGCAAGAGTCGCCATACTTATTTGACTAAATAATCTCTCTGAACCACAACCGGGAAAATAAAATACACTTTCTGGATTATCACTGAGTTTATTCGGGTTACGCAGTATCGGTACAATCTTACTATCTTCTAATGAAAGAATTGCACGCATGGTGCGTTTGGGTAAGGTCGCCGGTAAGGGTTTGCTGATCAAATGTGTAAATTGCACCGTGACCGAGGCTAATTTATTGGTCGCCTTCGGCTGTTTAGGAATTCTGAACGGTAGCATTTTTCGTAGTAAGCGCGAAGCATAGCGTTGCCCAGCATAACCGGCACGAATTAAACCGTTGTAGAGTAATTTAATGGTCAAGGGATCGGTGGCATTTAAATACGCCATCGACATGCGGGTCGCTATATTGGTGCGCTTTTTACCATAATTTTTTAGAATACTGCGCATTTTGATGGTGACTTCGCCGAAATCAATGTTGACAGGGCAGGGGGCTTCACACTTATGACAAACCGTACAATGATCGGCTATATCATTCATTTCATCAAAATGACGAATCGACAAGCCTCGACGGGTTTGTTCTTCATAAAGAAAGGCTTCGATAATTAGCCCAGTGGCGAGTATTTTGTTGCGCGGTGAGTAAAGTAAATTGGCGCGAGGTATGTGTGTTGTGCAGACAGGCTTACATTTACCGCAGCGTAAACAGTCTTTAATCGCGGCATTTAAATCACCCAATTCGCTGGCTTCAAGAATTAAGGCTTCTTGTTCTAATAAGCGTAATGAAGGCGTGTAGGCATTTTCTAAATCAGCGCCTTCTAGTAATTTGCCTCGGTTAAAATGCCCTTGAGGATCAACCAGGTTTTTGTATTCGGTAAACTCATTGATGGCTGCTTTACCGAGGAATTGCAGCTTAGTGATACCAATACCATGTTCGCCAGAGACAACGCCACCAAGTCTGGTCGCTGTAGCCATAATACGCTCTACAATACGATCGGCATCGTGCATCATTTCATAGTCATTTGAATTCACAGGAATGTTAGTGTGTACGTTGCCATCACCGGCGTGCATGTGGGTAGCGACAAACAGACGACTATCGCGTAGTTTGGAATGAATATTATCAATATGTTTTCGTACGGCGATTAAATCTTGTCCGGCATAAATTTCTTTGAGCGGTTTTTCTACGGTGTCTCTAAATGAAATACGCAGATTGCGACGCTGCAATAAATTAAACAGGCTTGTGTTTGATTCGAAGCTGTTCGTATCAATGGGCGAAATTAATTTAGGAAAGTCAGCAGCATTGCTGTCGAGATTCTGCAATATACTTTGCCATTTCTCTTTTGTCGTTTGCAGGTGCTCAAGTGCCGCATGTTTTTTTGCGTTTAAAATGGATGCGTTTTCTTCGGTATCGGAAAAATCGCTACTTGAGTTGGCATCGAGCTGTTCGCTGTTTAAATAGTTAATCAACGCATCGGTTATTTTTAATTTATTCTTAGTCGATAACTCGATATTAATGCGTTCAATTTCTTCGTTGTATTCTGCCAGTTTGTCGAGCGGAATGACCACATCTTCATTGATTTTAAAGGCATTGGTGTGTGCCGCTATTGCTGCAGTGCGTGCGCGATCTAGCCAGAAGCGTTTACGCGCATCATTACTGACCGCAATAAAACCTTCGGCACCACGAGCATTGGCCATTTTGACAACATTGGAAGCAGCGTCGGCGACTTTGTCACTATTATTGCCGGCGACATCAATGAGTAACACCATTTTAGGTAAGTCGGCACGCGGGGCTTTGGTGCTGTATTTAACAGCCTTTACATAACGCTCATCAAGATGTTCCATACCAATAAGCATAATATCTTGGTAGTTATCGAGATAATCTTTGGTTTCAACAATAGCGGGTACGGCTAGTTGTACATCGGGATTAAAAAACTCAAGACACACAGTCCGTGTGAATTTAGGTTTTTTATGCAAAATAAAATGTGCCGATGTAATCAGCCCATCACAGCCTTCTTTTTGAATGCCAGGTAAACCGTTTAAGGTTTTGTTGGTGACATCTTTACCTAAGCCTTTGAGCCTGAATATTTCACCAGGCATTTCTAGAATGCGTGGTTCGCCCATTTGACTGCGGCCATCTTTCTTATATTCGGTGATGCGAAAACGAACTGTTTCTTGATCATGAATTTTACCTAGATTGTGATCAAGTCGCTCTACTTCTAACCATGTAGCATCCGGTGTCACCATCTTCCATGATACGAGATTGTCTAGTGTCGTTCCCCAAACAACTGCTTTTTTTCCACCAGCATTCATGGCAATGTTACCACCAATGGTCGAGGCATCTTGTGAGGTGGGATCAACCGCAAACGCTAAATAACTGGCCTCTGCATGTTCACTCACTCTTCGAGTAACAACACCACACTCTGCTTTGATGGTTGCAACGTGTTCAGACACGCCTTCAAGTTGTTGTGTTTGAATCGCACTAATGTCATCCAGTTTTTCGGTATTGATCACGGCAGTGTTGCGTGACAGTGGAATGGCTCCGCCCGTGTAGCCTGTGCCACCACCACGAGGAATAATAGTTAGACCACAATCGATACAGGCTTTAACAACTTCGATCACTTCTTGTTCCGTATCGGGGTGCACAATAAGAAGTGGGTATTCAACACGCCAGTCACTGGCATCGGTGGCATGTGAAACGCGGGCAAGACCTGAAAAGTCGATATTGTCAATGCGGGTAATGCGAGAGAGGCGTTTACGTACGTTGTCACGAGTGGATTTTTGTTCATCAAACCATTGTTCAAAATCACTAATGGCGTGACGTGTTTTGTCTGCAAGCTTGAGCGCTAAGGGGTTGTTATCGGCTCGAGCAATAACTTGATCTAGTCGATGATGTAGCGCATGAGTGAGCGAATCACGTCGTTTGGGCATTTCCAGTAAATCATCTTGAATGAAGGGATTACGGTTGATGACCCACATATCGCCAAGAATCTCAAAAAGCATACGCGCAGAACGCCCTGTAACCCGCTCACCACGCAGGTTTTCCAGTGTTTCCCACATATCTTCACCGAGGAAACGAATGACGATTTCACGGTCAGTGAAAGACGTATAATTATAGGGGATTTCACGAATCCGTGCAGTTTGAGGCATAATTTTAACTGTCTGAGATAATAAAC
>CAZIWG010000053.1:0-11977 GCA_964542925.1 uncultured Granulosicoccaceae bacterium
CGGCATCCATCGCGCCTTCTGCTTTACCGGCTCCGACCATGGTGTGCAATTCATCAATGAACAAAATCACCTGACCTTCCTGCTTAGCCAGATCATTGAGTACCGCTTTAAGACGTTCTTCAAACTCACCACGGAATTTAGCACCCGCAATCAGCGCCCCCATATCCAATGAAAGCAAACGTTTGTTCTTGATACCTTCGGGGACTTCACCATTTACAATGCGCTGCGCAAGACCTTCAACAATGGCGGTTTTACCCACACCCGGTTCACCAATTAAAACGGGGTTGTTTTTGGTGCGACGTTGCAATACCTGAATAGTGCGACGAATTTCATCATCACGACCGATGACGGGATCAAGCTTGCCTTGTTCGGCGCGCTCGGTGACATCAATGGTGTATTTTTCCAATGCCTGACGTTGTTCCTCTGCGTTCGGATCATCAATATTTTCACCGCCGCGAATATTTTCGATGCCTTTCTCAATCGCCGCTTTGGTCGCGCCATTACCTCGTAACAATTCGCCCAGTACGCCTTTGTCATCAAGGGCAACCAGAATAAAAAGTTCCGTCGAAATATAGCTATCTTTGCGCTGTTGCGCCGCTTTATCACACTGATTCAAGAGGCGACCCAAGTCATTAGAAATGTGTAAGTCACCCTCGGCGCCTTCTACCTTTGATATCTTATCTAAGGCATCGCCTAGCTTTGAGCGTAATAAATTGACATTAACACTGGCTTGCATCAACAAGTGTCGTGCACTGCCACCCTCTTGATCCAGCAATGCTGTCATCAAGTGCAAAGGCTCAATAAACTGATGATCACGACCCACAGCCATGCTTTGCGCATCGGCTAGCGCAAGTTGAAATTTACTGGTTAGTTTATCCATCCGCATCGGAATGCTCTCCACAAAAAATTAGAATCTACATAACAAATGGGGTAAAGATCCCTCTATTTCAAGAGTAGTTGATAGCGCAATTTTTTACAGTGGTAATTTTTCACAGCCCAGTAACTGCTGGTAGTCCGATTTCTGCTGGGCTGTAGCATGTTGCTGAAACTGTTGTCGTAAACGCGCTAATTTATTCATCCGTCGCAACTTATCAAAACGCGTGATTTTGCGTTCTATTTCTAGTCGTTCAGCGGCAATTTCTTGATAACGCTTATAGCCCGCGACAAGTTTCACCCAGTCCTCGTGACCAGTAATAAATTTCCTGACGGCAGCTGCTTCATTTTTAATAAAATGTTGATATTTTTCTGTTCGACTCTTTGCTGCTTCAGGCCAACGCTGTTCAAGCTGGTAACGTATATTAAAACGAACTTCGGTCATTGCCGTTCTGAGTTTTATACGCTCATGCCCCAATTTTTTACTGCGACGATCTAGACGACGACGCTTTTTACTGATCACACTACGCTGCACTGATTGGTCAGTAGGGACTCTTAACTCTCGAGCAATATCATTGGCTAACTTTGCATACACATTCCCCCGACCTTCACCGGCAGAAAACCAACGTAAATACCACGGTTGCCAACGTTCTAAGTACACCTCACTGGTTGACCTTGGCAAATCGGCACTGTCGGCTTGCGCCAAGGTGTAAAGATGTGCCTCATAAAGACTCACTTTACCGTCTTTATTGCGATCTGGATTTTCAGGTAAATCGTCTCCTTGCCGCGTTTTGCCACTCAGCGCTGCAAAAAAATAGGTACTGTAATCACGATAGTCATCAATATTGACGCCAGACGAACAACCTTCGGCTTTACGATCTGCCGCCTCTGCAAAGAAACCACAGCGTGGAGCAGCCACCAATTTAATCGCATCCACTGCATTGGGATGAACGACACGTTCAAAGCCACCCGAATAACATTGTGTGAAAACAAAGCGCATCGGAACTGAGTTATCGACTTTATTTAATAGCTTGGAAAAATCATTAACACTTAAAGAGCTGCGATCCCATAACCAAATCTTGTTATTGGCGGTATTGGTTTTGTCTTGACTACCATGGCCATTAAAAACAAATAAACCACGATCGCCTTTTTTAAGATGAGAAAAGTCTTTACTCAATGCCGGTTCCAGTACGCTACGTTTTGTTGAACCACGCACTTTTTCTATTTCGTGATTGCGGTATTCGAGTCCGTTCTCATAACCTGCGTCGTAAATCATTGCCAATGGCTGTAATAGAGATTCTGCTTCATCAACAGGCCGCCACACTTTCACGTCTTTAGCGGGCTCATCTCCGTCAGTAAAGAAAACGTTGATTTCTTGCGAAGCCTCGCCTGATGACTTGCTAATAGCATCCACTACCCAAATAACATTTTTTTCAATCTGTGCCTGAGAACTCTTTAAGTCATATCCTCCACCAACAACCCAAACCACATCCTTCGCTAACGCGCCCAAGGAAAAAAATAAACTAATAATAATAATAATGTTTTTTATCACTTCTTTATTCCTGTTTAACTCGCCCTTCAATACAATCTGCAATTTTTTCCAAGCATTCAATATTATTATTCGGTGAGCATGAAATCGTATCAAAGATTTCTATGTTAACGCGACTGCGCATCAACACCGACAATAGCGTATAACCTTCGCCTTTCACACCCGTTAAACGACATGGTATAACCGGCACCTTAGTTTGTTCTGCGAGCCAAGCAACGCCCTTTTTAAGCTTCCGTGCAGGGTCATTATCTAAATGCATTCTGCCATGAGGAAATATCGCCACCACTTCACCTACCTGCAAGGCTCTCATCGCCTCGCGCAGGGCTAATTCAGGCCTTCCTGAACGTTCCACTGGAATACATCCCACACCACGAAACAACCACTGTAAGCCAAACCGTTCATACTCTTCTCTTGCAATCATAAAGCGTAAAGGCCGCCTTGCTGCCGCAATTAAAAGCAGTGGGTCAAGTCCTGAAATATGGTTACAGGCAATAATACAACCGCCCTTTTCAGGTAATACAATATGATACGGCTGTAAACGATGAAAACGCTGACAAAAGAAACGATTAAAACCATCAATGAATCCAAACCAGCGACTACCCCAATCTACTTCGTTATATTTATCGATAACGTGATACAACCACCACAGCAAAACACCAACAAAAATGAGAACAACAAAAACGATTCCTTGTTGCGTGCTCATAGTAATGGTTATTTTTTATAAACTTTACGTTCAAATAAGTCGTTGCGACGACTCACTAAACGATCTAAAAATAACAAGCCATCAAGATGGTCAATTTCATGTTGTACTGCGCGGGCTTCAAAGCCTTCACATTCATAACGCTGCATCACACCATTTACATCTTGTGCCTCAAGCACAATAGAGGTGGCTCGCATCACATTGCCAGTGTAATCAGGGACAGATAAACAGCCTTCGCGGCCTTTTTTGTAGCCTTCCCATTCAATAATTTCAGGGTTCACCAATACCATGTAGCCATTGCTTTGGTGTTTGGGATTTCCTGACACATCCACCAAGGCAACACGCTGAAAACACGCCACTTGTGGTGCAGCAATACCGACACAGCCCGGTGCGGCTAAACGGGTTTCATCTAAATCAGCAACAAACTGTTTAAATTCATCATTAAATTCCGTTACCGGTTCGCTGGCCTGTTTCAGCACCGGATCAGGAAAGACTAAAATATCTAGAATTGCCACGTAGGTTCCAGCCTTAACCTAACAAGGTATCAATTTCTTCAAGACTGGTTTCAATACCACGATCTTGCATCAAAGCCAGTGCAGCGCGCAGACTATCAATGCCTTCAGCAGCATGACCTTCAATGTGCATAATATAGAGGGGTGATTCAGTACTACCCGCGACATCGGATTCCAGATCGAGAATATGTAGCCCTGATTCAGCTAAAGCACCCGTCACTTCTGACACAATACCGGTGCGATCCGCACCATAAACACTAATACGAACATCAGGATCTAAATGCTTGTGTAGTGCCGCATTTATTTCATCCACATGCAAATGTAAATTCAGTGATTCACTCACCGGCATCACTACATCATGTAATGCCTTTGCCCTACCGTCGAAACCTACCATCAGCATCATGGTGAAATTGCCACCGAGACGCATCATCGATGCTTCACCTAAATTACAGCCTGCTTCGAATAAAGCATGCGTAAGCTTGGCAACAATACCCGAGCGATCTTCACCAACCAAGGTCAACATGAACCATTTAGCCATGTCCTGTTTCTCCGTAAAAGATGATTTTATCTAGCATAACGACTGTCATGCAGAACTCCAAATGCTATTTGGAATAGTGAAAGGCTTAATGCAATGTTGAATGCGCCAAATAAATAGTCACGACACCCGCTGCAATTAAAAGCATTTGTTGAGCAGTCACACGTGCTTCTGTGCGATGGTGTAACCCGGGGATAAGATCCGCCACGGCAATATAAATAAAACTTGCTGCAGCAATGGCTAAAACGTAAGGCACAAATTGCTCTGCACCCTGCAAGCTATAGTACGCAGCAACACCACCAATAACAGTAGTTAGGCTTGCCGCAATATTCATCATCAGGGCTTTACTACGACTGTAGCCACTGTGAAGCAAAATAGAAAAGTCACCGAGTTCTTGTGGTATTTCATGTGTTGCAACGGCAATACTGGTCACAATACCGACGTGTACATCAGTCAAAAATGCAGCGCCAATCAGCACCCCATCAACCAGATTGTGCATGCCATCACCAATCATGATCATGGTGCCTCGCGCTGCGCCGTGCGCGTGCTGCTTATCTTCTTCCCCATGCACTTCACAATCGTGCGCATGACAATGTCGCCATAGAACTAATTTCTCGAGCAAAAAGAACGCCAGAATACCAATCAATACCGTCAAGGTGACATCATGCAAATCATTCACTGCAGGGTGAGCCAACGCATGGGGAAGTAAAGTAAGAAAGGCAGCACCCAATAATGCGCCAATAGCATAACTCACCATATGCGGTAGTAATCGTTTACGAAGTGGCTCAGAGAGCAATAAAAACGTTGCTGCAGCCAAAACGCTTAACACGCCGCCGATCAGGCAAAATAGAATGATCCAAGCAAGTAAGCTCATGTGTATGTGAAAGTATCCGCGTCAAAAGAAACAGCGCGCATCATAACCGAAATGCTTCGCCACGCCTATGCCAGCGCTTAATCCTGCAACCAAATCAATGTTGCCATGCGACCGCAGCACCCATCGCGTCGATACGAAAAGAAGCGTTGTTTGTCGGTAACTGTGCAAAATCCCCCGCCGCTGATATCCATGATGCCTGCTAAACCCAGTCGATGGCGAGCGACCGCATAGATATCCATTAAACAATGCCCCGAGCGTGTTTCAATAAAAGCCGATGAGACATCATGTTGAGTAAGAAATACGTCACGGACATCATGGCCTACCTC
This sequence comes from uncultured Granulosicoccaceae bacterium, assembly GCA_964542925.1. Taxonomy (GTDB): domain Bacteria; phylum Pseudomonadota; class Gammaproteobacteria; order AKS1; family AKS1; genus Sulfuriflexus. The sequence continues at coordinate 5,370 of CAZIWG010000053.1, forward strand.
AAATTGCTTTGGACCTATCGCCGGACCCAGCCAGGCTAAAATCTGACTGGGTGGGCATGCCAATACCTCACAAAGGCCTTGCAAGCTTGCCTCCAATACACCCGCAGCCAAGCCACGCCATCCTGCATGAACTGCAGCGACGGCATTTCCTTGCTTATCGCTAAATAATACCGGCAGACAATCGGCCGTCATGACCACGCAACTTATGTTACTTTCGGTTGCATAACTGGCATCAGCCATCACAACCGTCTCGCAACTTGCCGCATTGACTAGCGTATTCCCATGCACTTGTTCTAGCCATGCCGGTTCATCCGTATATCCTGCAAGCTGTTTCAGAATAGCCCGGTTCGCAAGCACGGTTTGTTCCTCATCCCCTACATGCTGAGCCAGATTCAAACTATCGTAAGGAATCAAGCTTTTTCCCCCTAAACGGGTGGTGCTAAATGCCCTGACTCTTGGGTGCGCTTGCCAATCAGGAAGGATAAGCGACTCAGCCATCAAACTCATCCTGATGCAGCAAGTCATCTTTCTTAAGTACCTGCAATAATGTTTGCATATCCTCTGGTAACGAAGCGGTCCACTCTACTTGCTCACCCGAGCTTGGATGCACAAAGCCTAAACGCGCAGCATGCAATGCCTGACGAGAAAACCCACGCAAGCTGTCTATCAATACGTCACTGCTCTTAGGTGGCAAACGCAAGCGTCCACCATAGGCAGAGTCACCGACAATCGGGTGACGAATATGTGCCATGTGCACGCGAATCTGGTGGGTGCGACCTGTTTCTAAATTAACTTGAATATGTGTGTGAGCACGAAAACGTTGTTTAACACGATAATGGGTAATGGCTGTTTTGCCACCACTCACCAACACCGCCATACGGGTACGTTGGGTAGGATGCCGGCCCATGGGTTCATCAATAGTTCCACCCGCTGTCATCGTGCCTATGACTACGGCTTCGTATTCACGCTTTACATCACGTGCCTGCAAACGCTCCACTAATTGTGTATGCGCTGCCATGGTACGAGCAACGACCAGTAATCCAGTGGTATCTTTATCAAGTCGATGCACAATGCCAGAGCGAGGCACTTCAATCAGTTTTGCATCATGATGCAACAAGCCATTGACCAGTGTCCCAGTCTGATTTCCAGTGCCTGGGTGAACCACTAGCCCCGCCGGTTTATTGATAATGATGATTGCCTCGTCTTCGTAGACAATATCAATGGGGACATCTTCAGCTTCCCAGCTAGTTTGCGGCTCATGCTCAACCTCGATGTGAATCTGTTCGTTGCCCCGACATTTGTCCCGAGGACGCCACTTTTCACCATTGACAGTAACCCGCCCATTCTTAATCCATGCCTGCAAGCGAGAACGGGAATAGTCAGGCACCAGCTCAGCCAGTGCTTGATCCAGCCTTTGCCCAGCCAGATGGGGAGGAATAACTAATTGAAGTGATTCAGATTCGCTCATGATTTTGTTTTGTGTCGCTAAATGGCGCACAATATACACTGTAAAAGTACTTTATATACAGGAAACAGATCAACCATGCGTATTTTCGGCATTATTATTGTTGCCAGCCTATTCCTTTCTGGCTGCTCACTCATACCAGATCAAATCGATCAAACCAAAAACTGGTCAGCTAGCAAGTTCTACTCTGAAGGTAAAAAAGCACTTTCTGAAGGTGATTTTGAAGAAGCAATTAAATTTTACGAGCAGCTTGAAGCCCGCTTCCCTTTTGGCAAATACGCTCAACAGGCGCAAGTTGAAATTGCCTACGCTTATTATAAGTTTGATGAACCTGAATCTTCATTAATTGCCGCCGATCGTTTTATTAAACTGCATCCTCGTCACCCGAATGTCGATTACCTCTATTATCTAAAAGGTCTGGTAAATTTCAATGCTGGTAGAGATTTAATTTCCCGCTATATTCCACAAGATCCAACCCAACGCGACCCCGGTGCTGCACGTACCTCATTCGATGATTTTTCGGTCTTAGTACGCAAATACCCTGACAGCAAATATGCCGCTGATGCACGTCAACGTATGTTGTATTTGCGTAATAACCTTGCTGAATATGAAATTCATGTGGCGCGTTACTACATGAAACGGGAAGCCTACTTGGCCGCGAGTAACCGAGCTAAATACGTGGTAGAAAATTACCAGAAAACCACTGCCATACCGAAAGCACTCATGGTGATGTCAAAAGCCTATCAAGCGATTGGTCTTGATGATCTTTCAAAAGATGCCATGCGAGTACTAAATAAGAACTATCCGAATTATCAGGATAATGGGGCAATAACAAAAGTGGAAGAAAGTAGCTGGATTCCTTGGAAACCATAAACGACTGAACAACATGAATACACAATGAGGCGTAACATGTAATTGTTACGCCTCAATTATTTTAGATAGCATCTTTACCCGTTTCACCAGTACGAATTCGAATCACCTGTTCAACACTGGTAACAAAAATCTTGCCATCACCAATCTTGCCGGTCTTCGCTGCGTTTGAGATTGTTTCAATACAACGATCCACATCGGCTTCATTGACCACAATTTCAAGTTTTACTTTCGGTAGGAAATCCACCACATATTCCGCACCACGATACAATTCCGTGTGCCCTTTCTGGCGACCAAAACCTTTTACTTCAATCGCGGTAATACCGCTAATACCAATTTCTGATAAGGCTTCACGCACATCATCAAGTTTGAATGGCTTAATAATCGCTTCAACTTTTTTCATTATTGTTCCCCATTTTTAATGGTTGAGTCTTACTCCGAGTATAGTGTGCTAGTGATGCGGCGACAAGCCACTATCCACACTTACCACTTCGATATTTTGAGGTAATCGGGTAACGCCGATCCCGCCCAAAGGCTTTTTGTGTAATACGCACACCCGGTGCAGCTTGGCGACGCTTATATTCATTTCGATCAACCATCCCTATCACTTTAGCGACCATTTCCTTATCAAAACCTTCAGAGACTATTTCTTCAAGGGTTTTATCTTGTTCAACATACAAGGCTAAAACCGGATCCAGAATTTCATAATCGGGCAAGCTATCGGCATCTTTCTGATCAGGAGCAAGTTCAGCCGTTGGCGGACGGGTGATCACTCGTTGAGGTATCACTTCTGAAAGCGTATTACGGTAATGAGATAAACGATACACCAACAATTTTGGCACATCTTTCAATACATCAAAACCACCTGCCATATCACCGTATAATGTCGCATAGCCCACTGCCATTTCACTCTTGTTGCCGGTAGTCAGCACTATGCGATGTTTTTTATTGGCAATCGCCATCAACAATACGCCACGGCAACGTGCTTGCAGATTTTGTTCGGTGACATCACCTGATTGCGCGTCAATATCCGCAAACTCATCCGCTAAACTATCAAGAAAGGCATTAAAGGTCTTTTCAATCGCAATAATTTTGCAATTCACACCCAGTGCTTTAGCTTCTTCCAAGGCATCGTCCACGCTCATGTCTGCGGTATAACGTGATGGCATCGACACGGCTTCAACTCGATCTGCGCCGAGAGCATCCACCGCGATGGCAAGCGTCAATGCCGAATCAATCCCGCCAGACAAACCTAACACGACTCCTTCAAAACCATTTTTACTAACATAATCACGCACCCCTACGACCAACGCCTGATAAATACTCGCTTCTTCGCTAGGTTGTGCCGCAATATCTGATTCTAATGGCGTCACACTACCATCGTCGTGCACCGTAAAATCAGCACTGTATAAACCCGTTTCAAACGGAACCACGCGCTGGCAAATTTCACCTTGTGCATTCACCACCATCGAACCGCCATCAAACACTAACTCATCCTGCCCGCCAACTACATTGACATACACAATCGGCAGAGCCATTTCGGTTGCGCGTTGATATAAAATCGCTTCACGTTCTTCCTGCTTATTAATATGAAAAGGTGAGGCATTGAGATTAAGCATTAATTTCGCACCGGCATCGGCAGCCTGTTGCATGGGTGAAGGTAACCAGATATCTTCACAAATAGTCAGTGCCACGGACACCCCTTTTATATCCACAACACAGGCATCTTGCCCCGCAACGAAGTAACGCTTTTCATCAAAGACGCTGTAGTTAGGGAGATGTTGTTTGTGATAACGAGCAATGATTTTGCCATCGCGTATCACCGCGGCAGCATTATAAAGCCCGCCACTTTCCTGAATCGGATAACCAATCACCACATCAATGTCTGACACAGCTTGTTTAATCCGTTCCAGCCCACGTAACGCCGCCATCGTAAAACCAGGGCGCAGTAATAAATCTTCAGGGGGATAACCCGTGATAGTGAGCTCGGGAAAAACAATCACATCGGCTTGCAAATCATCCCGTGCTTGCTCAGCCGCGTGAATAATTTGTTCAACATTCCCGTCGATATCGCCCACCGACATATTCAGTTGAGCCATGCAAATGCGCAGATTCGTCGTCATGCTCATTATCCGGCTTTTACCACCTCAAGCATCCGATCACCCATTTCTGCCGGCGAACGTGCGATCCCGACACCCGCTTTTTCCAGTGCCGCAAACTTTTCATCAGCAGTACCTTTGCCGCCAGCAATAATGGCTCCTGCATGCCCCATGCGCTTACCCGCCGGGGCGGTGACACCGGCAATATACGCCACCACTGGTTTACTTACATGTGCCTGAATATATTCTGCGGCGGCTTCCTCAGCACTGCCACCAATTTCACCCACCATCACAATGCCTTGCGTTTGTGAGTCTTGCTCAAAGCGTTCCAGGCAATCAATAAAGTCCATGCCATGAATCGGATCACCACCAATACCGATACAGGTACTTTGGCCTAAACTGTTTTGAGTAGTCTGGTGCACCGCTTCATAAGTAAGTGTTCCCGAACGAGACACAATGCCGATCTTGCCCTGCTTATGAATAAAGCCAGGCATAATACCAATTTTACATTCCCCCGGCGTAATTAAGCCCGGACAATTAGGACCGATGAGTTGCGCGTCATATTGAGCCAATGCTACTTTGACCCGCAACATATCCAACACAGGGATCCCTTCGGTAATACAGGCAATCACTTTGATACCCGCATCCGCCGCTTCAAGGATCGCATCCGCAGCAAAGGCAGCCGGTACATAAATCATGGTTGCTTCTGCACCCGTGGTATCAACGGCATCACGTACCGTATTAAATACCGGTAAATCCAAATGCTGCTGCCCACCTTTACCCGGCGTGACACCGCCGACCATTTGCGTGCCGTACTCAATCGCCTGTGCTGAATGGAAGCTGCCCTGCTTACCGGTAAATCCCTGACAGATCACTTTAGTATCGCGATTAACAAGAATGCTCATGATGCACCCCCTTGTACCGCCGCCACTACTTTACTGGCTGCATCGGTCAGGTTGTCACCGGTAATAATCGCCACATCACTTTGTTGTAAAATCGCGCGTCCTTCCTCAACATTGGTCCCTTCTAAACGTACGACCACCGGAATATCAATACCGACTTCTTTCACGGCTTTAATAATGCCTTCCGCAATCAAATCACAACGCACAATACCGCCAAAAATATTGACTAAAATAGCTCTGACTTTGTTGTCCGATAAAATAAGTTTAAAGGCTTCCGCCACTTTCTCCGCACTGGTGCCTCCCCCTACATCAAGGAAATTCGCCGGTGCACCACCATGCAATTTAATTAAATCCATGGTCGCCATTGCCAACCCCGCACCATTGACCATGCAGCCAATGTTGCCATCTAAACTAATGTAGCTAAGACCAAACTGTTGCGCATGATGCTCTTTTTCATCATCCTGACTCGCATCCAATAAAGTAGTGATATCAGGGTGACGATACAAGGCATTATCATCAAAGGTAATCTTGGCATCCAGTGCCATCAACTCTCCTTCACTGGTGGTAATCAATGGATTAATCTCAACCAACGAACAATCTTTATCTCGATACAACAAATACAGCGCACGCATGATTTTACCCAGTGCCTTAATTTGCTCACCAGTTAAACCCAAGCCAAAACCTAACTCGCGTACTTGATAACCTTGCAAACCTGCCACAGGGCTCACCGCAATCGTGAGTATTTTTTCAGGCGTATTGGCAGCAACTTCCTCAATATCCATCCCACCCTCGGTAGACGCCATCATCACCACACGCTTAGTCGCGCGATCCACCAACATACCAAAATACATTTCACGATCAATACTGCTGGTGGCTTCTATTAATAAAGTGTTCACCGGTTGCCCATCAGCCGTAGTTTGATGAGTTACTAAATTAGTACCCAGCAACGTACCGCTAATTTGCTCAACCTCTTCAACATTACTGGCGTGCTTCACCCCACCGGCTTTACCTCGACCACCGGCATGCACCTGAGCTTTCACCATCCAGCCATCACTATCGATACCGCGTGCTACCGCAACAGCCTCAGTGACCGTTGTTGCTGGCGAACCCGCGGGCACAGCAATACCGTAGTCTCTAAATAACTGTTTTGCCTGAAATTCATGTATGTTCATGGTTTACTCTTAAAATGTGTTCAAAACTATTTCGCTTATATTACACCTTGCAGTTATTCGCGCTCAGACTTATCTTACCGACGCATTGGTACAGCGCAGC
>CAZIWG010000053.1:12077-15797 GCA_964542925.1 uncultured Granulosicoccaceae bacterium
AAGTCTGAGCGCGAATAACATACAACGCGCCATTGCAAATTCACTAGAATAACTAAAAGAAATTCCGACATATTCTCCAGCAAATGGCGCTAAGACGCAAAGCAGGATATGATTCCCGCAATCATACCGACTTTTTGAGCTTATGAACTTATTCCGCCTAATTATTATTAGCCTCGCAATATGGATTGCCATTCGCATTTGGCAAAACTATCGTGCTAAAACTAAAAAGATGCCGCCATCATCAAAAGCACAACAAGCCATACCCGACATGGTCGAATGTGTCGTGTGCAAAATGCATATTCCTGAAAATGAAGCACTACGAAAAGGAAATAAGATCTACTGCTCTCAACAACACCTCGAGGCCGATAACTAGGCTATTATAATGACATGACAGACATAGTCAGCCAAAACACCCCTGCAACAGAAGACACTGAGCTCAACTGGCGCCCATTACGTCTATTTAATTTCTATCGTCTAACCCTTTCAGGCTTATTTCTAACCCTCTTTATTACCGCTCAAGATTTCAGAGTACTTGGCAGCGAATACCCCGCATTATTTCGTTATTCTATTTTAGGTTACCTAAGTCTAAGTATTATCTTTAGCTTTGCCATCAACCAACGATGGTTGCCTTACCATGCTCAACTTAATCTTCATGTCGTCACTGATATTATTGCCATCACCTTACTCATGCTTGCCAGTGGCGGCGTCATTAGTGGAATAGGTACCCTGCTGTTAATTAGTGTGGGGACTGGCAGCCTACTGACCTCTCGAAAAATCGCCTTGTTTTATGGCAGCCTTGCCACCATTGCCGTGCTTGCAGCAGAAAGTTACGAATTACTTCATCGCGTAGGCACAACCCACTACACCCAAACAGGTATCCTCGGCGCCACACTGATCACCGCCGCATTAACAGCTAACTTACTTGCCCGCCGCAGTGTTGAAAGTGAAGCACTGGCAAAACAACGTAGTCTCGATCTTGCCAATCTGGAGCAACTCAATGATTACATTATTCAGCACATGCAAACCGGTATTGTGGTGGTCGATGAAAATAGTCACGTCAGGTTAATTAATGAATCTGCCCGCCGACTGCTGAATTTATCAACACCGTCTTCTTCCATGCCTTTGTCGGATGTTTCACTGGTATTACAAGATCAACTGCAAGTGTGGAAAGAGTCGATTGATATGCAGCCGATTACCTTCCGTTCCTCAAAAACATCGCCAGAAATACAACCGAAATTCGCACGCCTAGGCAATAAAAACACCGCAGGTTTCTTAATCTTCCTGGAAGATACTTCTGCAATGGCGCAACGTGCGCAACAATTAAAATTAGCGTCACTAGGCCGATTAACGGCCAGCATCGCCCATGAAATTCGCAACCCCCTCGGTGCCATTAGCCATGCTAGCCAATTATTAAGCGAATCGCCCAATCTTGATGATGGTGATACACGACTAACACAAATCATTGGCGACCATACTCGGCGGGTGAATGGCATTATTGAAAATGTAATGCGCCTGAGCCGCCGCGATCGCGCAGAACCAGTGTTATTCAATCTTCTTGAATGGTTAAACAGCTTTACCGATGACTTCTTTCGTAGTGAACAAATAGACAACGCCGATCTTGCGATTGATTCTGAAAGCCAGAAACTTGAAGTACGCATGGATCCCAGCCAGCTGCATCAAGTTGTATGGAACTTAGTCCGTAACGGATTAAGACACAGCAGTGATTATAAAGGGCAACCTAAAGTAATTTTGAGAATAGGCTTACCCTCCAACGAAAAGAAACCATACTTAGATATCATTGATCACGGCTCTGGCATCAACCCTGAACAGTCACTGCATATTTTTGAGCCTTTCTATACCACTGAAAGCACGGGCGTCGGTTTAGGGCTTTACATCGCACGTGAACTCTGTGAGGGTAATCAAGCTAGACTAGACTATATAAAAGTATCAGATGAACAGGGTAGCGGCAGTTGTTTTAGAATTACTTTTGCCGACCCGAGACGGAAACAACAAATAGCCTAAAATGGAACGTTACCTCGCACTAATCGTTGATGATGAACCCGATATTCTCGAACTACTTGAGATGACGCTGTCGCGCATGGATATTGATTGCCAAAGTGCTGCCGATCTTGCTGGCGCGTATCAATTACTCGAACAACATGATTTTGATCTTTGCCTCACTGATATGCGCCTGCCTGACGGCGATGGCATCGATCTGGTTAAGCACATGCAACAACGCTATGCCAGCATTCCTGTTGCGATGATTACGGCTCATGGCAACATGGAACTTGCGATCACAGCGCTTAAAGCCGGTGCCTTTGACTTCGTATCAAAACCGGTTGATTTAACCGTGTTACGTAATCTTGTTAACACCGCATTAAAACTTTCACATAAAACGGCTGCTGGCACAGCGTCTAAAAAAGAAGATGCTACGCCTGCTTCTACTACTCGACCTACTGATGGTAAAGAAAAATTACTCGGTCAATCAGAAATTATGGCAAAAACCCGTGCCACCATCAAAAAACTGGCACGCAGCCAAGCCCCTATCTATATCAGCGGTGAGTCTGGCAGTGGTAAAGAATTGGTGGCTCGTTTAATCCATGAACAAGGCCCCCGTGACGAAAAATCTTTTGTTCCGGTTAACTGTGGCGCCATTCCGCAAGATCTCATGGAAAGTGAATTCTTTGGCCATAAAAAAGGCAGCTTTACTGGCGCCGTTGCAGATAAAGAAGGATTATTCCAAGCAGCCGAGGGCGGCACCCTGTTCCTCGATGAAGTCGCTGAACTGCCGTTACCTATGCAAGTAAAATTATTACGCGCTATTCAGGAGAAATCAGTTCGTCCTGTTGGCGGCCAACAAGAACTGGCGGTTGACGTACGTGTACTCAGCGCAACCCACAAAGACTTAAGCAAACTTGTCACAGCCGGTGGTTTTCGTCAGGATTTATTTTACCGTATTAATGTTATCGAATTAAATGTGCCTAGCCTGAGACAACGCAGTGATGATATACCGGTTCTGGCTAATCATATTTTACAGAAACTTGCTGATGCTTCAGGCGATCAAGCCCTATTAGGTACCGATGCCCTATCCGCTTTGCAGCAATACTCTTTCCCCGGCAATGTCCGCGAATTAGAAAACATCCTTGAACGTGCCATGACCCTTTGCGAAAGTGACACCATCCATATGGAGGACTTGCATCTCCCTGATACGGTGAATATTGTAGAACCAACCGCAGATAAGCCTCTTGATAAAGCGTCACCCGCGGCGGTTAATGATAATGACGCTGAACTGCCTCTGGAAGATTATCTTGGCAATATTGAAAAAGACGCCATCATGCAAGCACTCGAAAAAACCCGCTATAACAAAACCGCTGCCGCTAAATTACTGGGTATCACCTTCCGTGCCCTGCGCTACAAACTAAAAAAACTCGATCTAGAATAAATGCGCAGTACTTGCTCATAGAACGCCTACAGTGCTCATTATGAACCCAACATCGCCAATGTCAGGAAAAATGTGACGCTCTGCGTCAGATCCTGACTTAATAAGTAAGACAAAATCATCTTCTATCATAAAAAAATCAGCATATAATTATTTTCTTATGAAAATAAAATAGACTTTTAATTCAATTGCTTAATGAAAAAAATAACTAAAAATACAGAATTTTCCTACATTGGCACAGCAATTGCTCCTATTCATTGCAAGGAATGAACTCACACCCT
>CAZIWG010000054.1:0-14670 GCA_964542925.1 uncultured Granulosicoccaceae bacterium
AGCGTTGACGTGACATTTCCAATAGACCAAAGCGTGAGATACGGCCTACTTGGATACGGGCACGATCTTGTTTCAGCGCATCTTTAATTCGGTTCTCAACAGCACGTTGATTTTTTGATTGCATCATATCGATGAAATCAATGACAACTAAACCACCTAAGTCACGTAATCGCAATTGACGTGCAATTTCATCGGCCGCTTCAAGGTTGGTGTTTAAGGCCGTTGCTTCAATATCGCTGCCTTTCGTAGCGCGTGCCGAGTTGATATCAATGGCAACCAGTGCTTCGGTGTGATCAATAACAATAGAACCACCGGAAGGGAGATTAACATCTCTTTGAAAGGCCGATTCTATTTGAGTTTCAATTTGGTAACGGCTAAATAAGGGAATGGGATCTTCGTAGCGTTTTACTTTGTTTAAATTATGTGGCATCACCAACATAATAAAATCATGGGCTTTTTTGTAGACTTCTTCGCTATCAATAAGGATTTCAGCAATATCTTTACGTAAGTAATCGCGAATGGCGCGAATAATGACATTACTTTCCTGATAAACAAGAAAAGAAGCAGGGCGATCTTTTGAGGCTTCTTCGATGGCGCTCCAAAGCTGTAACAGATAATCCATATCCCACTGTAATTCTTCGTGGTTCTTGCCGACACCTGCGGTACGAACGATAAGTCCCATACCATCAGGGATATTCAGAGATGCCATAATATCGCGGATTTCACTGCGATCTGAGCCTTCAATTCGGCGAGATACACCGCCAGCACGGGGATTATTGGGCATTAATACCAGATAACGACCGGCTAAACTGATAAAGGTTGTTAGGGCAGCGCCTTTGTTGCCACGCTCTTCTTTTTCAACTTGAACCAGAATCTCCTGGCCTTCTTTGAGTACTTCGTTAATGCGAACCCGTTTACCTTGTTCGGGGGCTTTGCTGAAGTAGCTGCGAGAGATTTCTTTGAGAGGTAAAAAGCCGTGCCGTTCGGCACCATAATCAACGAAGGCAGCTTCAAGACTTGGTTCGACGCGAGTAATTTTACCTTTGTAGATATTGGATTTTTTCTGTTCTTTGGACGGTGTTTCGATATCCAAATCATATAGCGACTGGCCATCGACCAGCGCTACGCGCAACTCTTCCTGTTGAGTTGCATTAATCAACATTCTTTTCATTTTACTGATATCCCGTTGTACAGCACGGGCAGGAGCATAGCTTTCACTATTGAACAGTCAGGACAAGTTATAGTAACTCGTCTGGTGCGGTTGAACCTGTCGACACGGAGCTGTCATTCACAGGTTTTTTGGTAACAGCAGGCTATTGCCTGTCTCGTTATTCCTGACTGCTCGACTCTTACTCGAGCAGTACTTAGTTTAGTCATGTAATCGGTATGTGCCGATCACAAGGTTATTCAATTTTGTCATGTTCGCGCTCGACTGCCGCACCAGTTGGTCAGGGAGCGCGTGAATATCTGTGCTTGCTAATTGCCCGGCGCGTTAACGCTGCCCGGTAGCTGCTTCAGACACCTTATAATATACCAGTCTCTGCGGATTACATCAATTAAGCATTGGAAAACAAGCTTTTATGTGATTTTAGGGTATGATCGCGAACATGGAAAAAACGGATAATAATGTATTTAAAGCAGTAAGAATGCTTCAAATATCGTCAGAACAGGCGGGTCAGCGTATTGATAACTTCTTGATAACGTTATTAAAAGGTGTGCCTAAGAGTCGCATTTATCGTATTTTGCGTAAAGGTGAAGTACGGGTTAATAAGGGGCGAATTAAGCCAGTCTATCGTCTTAAGCTGGGTGATGAAGTGCGAGTACCCCCAATCAGAATGGTGGATAAGCCCACCCCAATCAGGCCTCCTGATGCGCAAATTGAACGTCTTGAAGCGTCTATCGTGTTTGAAGACAAAGGTCTGATTGTTATTAATAAACCATCCGGTTTAGCCGTTCATGGTGGTAGTGGCCTTAGTTTTGGTGCGATTGAATTACTGCGCGCCTCTCGACCGACGGCGCCATACCTTGAATTGGTGCATCGATTAGATCGAGATACATCCGGTTGTTTGATGATTGCGAAAAAACGCAGTTATTTACGCCATCTTCATGAGCAATTGCGTGCAGATAGAAAAATTAGAAAACATTATCGTGCGCTTGTTTGTGGGCACTGGGATTTAGGTAAGCATCATGAAAATGCTGCGTTACTAAAAGTGACACATAGTTCAGGTGAGCGAATGGTTCGAATTGACGAGAAGGGCAAAGATTCGCATACCTTGTTTAAACCCATATCTTGTTTTAAACAAGCAAGTTATATGGAGATCGAACTTTTTACCGGTAGAACCCATCAAATTCGTGTTCATGCCGCACATTGTGGGCACCCTGTTGCTGGGGATGATAAGTATGGAAACAGTGAATGTAATCGTGAATTAAAGAAAATTGGCTTGAAAAGGTTATTTTTGCACGCATATCGTTTGGAGTTTGAACATCCGGGCACAGGTAAAGACGTGGATATTATTTCACCGCTAAGCCAAGATTTGAGTGATGTGTTGGATAAATTTTAAGAGCCTTTCATGACTAAACAGAATAAACAATTTGAGTTATATATTTTTGATTGGGATGGCACACTGATGGATTCAGTGGATCATATCGTGTCATCACTTGCTGCCGCAGCCGCAGATACTAAGATGGATGATCTCGGTCATGAAAGTTACCGCAATATTATCGGTCTAGGGCTCGCTGAGGCTTTTCATGCATTGTATCCTGATGCAGATCAGGCACAGCAAGAGGCATTGACTGAACGTTATCGCCATCATTTTTTTGATACAACAAAGGGACGGTCAACTTTATTTAAAGGGACTGATGAGATGTTATCAAGTCTTAAATCAAAGGGATTGAAAATGGCCGTGGCAACGGGTAAAGCGCGGCGAGGCTTGAATAGAGTTTTTGATGAAACAGGTTATCACTCTTTATTTCATGCTAGTCGTTGTGCGGATGAGTCGGGCTCTAAACCTGCTCCGGCTATGTTGCACGAGTTGATGGCTGAGTTAAATGTTGCACCTGATAAAACATTAATGATTGGCGACTCAACCTATGACATGCAAATGGCGAATAATGCCGGTATTGAATGTTTAGCGGTAAGTTATGGTGTGCACGGTTGTCAGGAGTTAGATAAACATACCCCCTTAGCGTGTTGTGAAAATATTACAGTATTAAATGAATGGCTACATGCGCATAGTGGTTAATTACTGCTATTATCTGCAGTGATATTTGTTGTTTGAATGGAATAGGAATCAGAACATGACGGATAACAACCAGAACTGGGAAAAAGATACGATTAATGAGCTTCTTTTTGCTTCGGTAAAAGAACAGCGTCGTACGCGTCGTTGGAATCTTGCTTTTCGTTTTTTCATTGTTTTATATTTAATCAGTATTTTTGTTGCGTTTGAATTTGATGGCAAAAATACCGCCGCAGAATTAAATACTCATACGGCATTAATCGAAGTGAGTGGTGTGATTGCCGCAGGTAATGAAGCCAGTGCAGATAATATTGTTACGGCTTTACGCAAGGCATTTAAAAATGACAAAGCAGCAGGCATTATTTTACGCATTAATAGCCCAGGTGGCAGCCCTGTGCAAGCCGGGTATATTAATGATGAAATTGTTCGCTTGCGCGCTAAATATCCGGATAAACCTTTGCATGCAGTGATTGTAGATATTTGTGCTTCAGGCGGTTACTACATTGCAGCGGCAGCTGAAAATATTTATGCAGACAAAGCCAGTTTAGTTGGCTCCATTGGTGTCATCATGAACGGCTTCGGTTTTACCGAAGCGATGAACAAAGTGGGAGTTGAACGTCGACTCTTGACGGCCGGCGAACACAAAGGGTTTCTTGATCCGTTTTCGCCCATTAACCAAGAAGAAGTCGTTCATACTAAAAAAATGCTCGCCGATATTCATAAGCAATTTATTGACGTGGTTAAGAACGGTCGCGGCGATCGATTAGCAGATGATGAAAAACTATTTAGCGGTTATATTTGGTCCGGCGAAAAGAGTCTTGAGCTTGGGTTGGTTGATGCTTTAGGTAGCAGCAGTTATGTTGCAAGAGAAGTCATTGGTGAAGAAAAATTAGTTGATTACACTATTAGACCTTCTTTTGCCGACCGCTTTGCAGAAAGACTCGGCGCCTCGATGGGTGCATCCGTTGTTAGAGTGTTGGGTTTAGAGAGTATGCAATTAAAATAATGATGGAATTAATTAGGGAAGGATTAAATCGGATTTAATCCTTCCTTTTCTAACATTGCGACCAATCTTATAAGTGGTAAACCTATTAAGGTATTGGGGTCGTCACCGAGTAGTTTTTCAAATAGGGTAATCCCCAATGCTTCAGACTTGAAGCTGCCCGCGCAGTTGTATGGCTTTTCCGCTTGTAAATAATTTTCTATTTGTGACGATGACAATTTTCTAAACACTACGTTAAAGGGAACAACTTCAGATTGGCTAGAGCTTGTCGCTGAATTATAAAGACATAGCCCCGTATAAAAACGAACGGTTTTACCTGAGGCGTTATTTAACTGTTCAACCGCACGTTCGTGGGTATGTGGTTTACCAAGAATAGTGCCATCAATGACGGCAACTTGATCAGAACCAATAATAAGGTGATTGGAAAAAACATCAGCGACCGCACGGGCTTTTTTTTCTGCAAGACGAACAACAAGTTGCTCAGGTGTTTCATTAGCAATAGGGCTTTCGTCAATATCAGGTGACGCTGTTTCAAAAGCTATGCCCAATTTTGCAAGAATCTCTTTACGAAATGGGGATGTTGATGCCAGCACCAACCTCGATGATGTTTGGGGTATTGTCATGGCGCAAGATTATAAAGCTTAAAGAGGATATTTGCGACTATCAGAAGCCAGTACTCTCAGAAATTATTCAATTTCAATTAGTGCTTCGTCAGGATTAACACTATCACCCTTAGTCACATGCACTGCAGTCACAGTACCTGAGACAGGTGCTTGAACTTCCGTTTCCATTTTCATCGCTTCGGTAATCAAAACCGTATCACCGGCTTTGACTTCTGAGCCAACTTCCACCGATACTTCGACAATTGTGCCTGGCATTGAGGTGGTGACGTGACCGGGCTTAGATGCCTTAGGTCGTTTACTGCCTTTGTGTGTGGTTTGACTAGACTCTGAACCATCAGTGGCAATCAAGACTTCATCAAGTGTTTCGACCATCAATTCTTCTGGTACGCCATCAACAGTCACAAAGAAAGGACGCTGATTCTGTCCTTTGTGCCCCGTGCCGGTCATTTTTATATGGTAAGTTTCACCATGCATGGTGACATTGAACTCAACCGGTGCCGCATGCGGTTTATCATCATTACTTGGGGCAGGTTCCAGTGTTTCCGGCGTCAGTGTGCCAGCTTCACGTTGTTCAAGAAATTCTTTGCCAATTTCAGGGAACATGGCATAACTTAAAACATCTTCCTCGGATTTTGCGAGTTCACCGATTTCATTGCGGAGTCGATCCATTTCATCTTTTAATAAATCGGCAGGGCGAATATCAATCACCGATTCATTGCCGATAGCTTTTCTTCGCACGTCAGCATTGACGTTGCCAGGTGCCTTGCCATAGCGGCCTTGCATGTAGAGTTTTACTTCGTTAGTAATGGTTTTATAGCGTTCGCCAGTCATTACATTGAGTACCGCTTGCGTGCCAACAATTTGTGATGTTGGTGTAACCAAAGGAGGGTAACCCAGATCTTTTCGAACAAGGGGGATTTCAGTTAACACATCATTCATGCGATCAAGGTTACCTTGCTCTTGAAGCTGTGATGATAAATTAGAAATCATGCCGCCCGGTACTTGGTTAACTTGTACGCGGGTATCAAGCCCGGTCATGTCTGATTCAAATTGATGATATTTTTTACGAATTTCTTTGAAGTAAAAACCAATTTCTTGCAGCGCAGTTAAATCAAGTTCGGTGTCATTATCTGTTCCATGTAATGCCGCCACCATGGTTTCAGTGGGGGCGTGACTGGAGCCACAGGAAAAAGTAGAAATAGCCGTATCGATATGATGACACCCATTTTGAATCGCCGCCAAATGATTCATGGTCGACATGCCGGCGGTATCATGTGAGTGCAGGTGTATGGGGATCGATACAGCTTGTGTGAATTTGGCAACCAATTCACCAATCACATTTGGGATTAATAAACCTGCCATATCTTTAATCGCAACACTGTTACACCCCATGTCTTCTAGCTGTTTGGCTTGTTCAACAAATTTGTCGATGCTATGAACGGGACTGATAGTGTAGCAAATGGTTCCTTGTGCATGTTTACCTGATTTATTAACGGCTTTCACGGAAGTTTCAAGGTTTCGCATGTCATTCATTGCATCAAAAATGCGAAATACATCAATGCCATTTTCGGCACTGCGTTCAACAAAGGCGCGTACTACATCGTCGGAATAATGCCGGTAGCCTAATAAGTTTTGTCCGCGTAATAACATTTGTAAACGTGTATTCGGGAGTGCTTCGCGTAACTTGCGTAGGCGTTCCCATGGATCTTCTTTTAGAAAACGCAAACAGGCATCGTAGGTTGCACCGCCCCAAACTTCCAGTGACCAAAAGCTAATGCGATCAAGTCGTTCACATATTGGTAGCATGTCTTCGGTACGCATGCGTGTGGCAATTAAAGATTGATGGGCATCACGTAGAATCGTGTCTGTAATATGTACCTTGCTCATAGATAGTTCACTTTTATTTTTATCATGATTAAATGCCAAGGTGTGCTACAACAGCTGCAGAGATAGCAACGGCAAGTTCACGCGGAGGCCGACGCACAGAATAATTAATTAGCTCGGGGTGCATTTCAACAAAACTGGTATCAAAGTGTGCTTGACGAAAATCTTTGGACTTTAATATTTCCAAATAATAAGGAATGGTGGTTTTTACGCCGAACACCCCCATGTCTTTTAAGGCTCGCGAACCTCGATCTAAACACTGTTCCCAGTCGAGTGCCCAAACAGTTAATTTGGCACACATAGAATCGTAGTAGGGTGGAATTTCGTAACCAGTGTAAATTGAGGCATCGGTACGTACACCGGGACCACCGGGGGCAAAATATCTCGTAATGCGACCAAATGAGGGTAGAAAATCATTTTTAGGATCTTCAGCATTGATGCGCATTTGCATGGCAAAGCCACGGCGTTGAATCTCGTCTTGCTTGTAAGATAATTCTTCACCTGCGGCGATGCGGATTTGCTCACGAACAATATCAATACCCGTAATTTGTTCACTGACTGTGTGCTCAACTTGCAGACGGGTGTTCATTTCCATGAAGTAGCATTTATCATCAATGGGATCGAGTAAAAACTCAACCGTACCTGCATTCACATAGCCCACCGCTTTGGCGGCAGTGACCGCTAGTTGACACATTTCCTGACGCTTTTCTTCCGTTAGCTGAGGCGAGGGCGCTAATTCGATTAATTTTTGATGACGGCGTTGAATCGAGCAATCTCGTTCAAATAAATGCACCACATTGCCATGGCTGTCACCGAGAATTTGTACTTCGATATGGCGAGGATTAACCATACACTTTTCAAGGAATACCTCTCCTGATCCAAAAAATTTGGTGACCTCAGAGATAACCCGATCATATTGCCGGCTGAGGTCGTCGGCTGATTCACAGCGACGAATACCGCGACCACCGCCACCGGCACTGGCCTTGAGCATAATGGGGTAACCAATCTTTTCAGCCAATTCGAGTGCTTCTTTAAGTCCTGAGAGGCTGCCTTCACTGCCTGGGCTGACAGGCACACCGGCTTCAATCATTAAACGGCGGGCTTCCGTTTTAACCCCCATTTTGTGAATAACCTCAGCAGAAGGGCCAATAAAACGTATTCCTCTACGTAAACAAATCTCTGCAAGTTCCGGATTTTCCGAAAGAAAACCATAGCCAGGATGGAGCGCATCACAGCCTGTTGCCACTGCTAGGTTAACAATACGATGAGCATTCAAATAGCCTGCGATACTGTCTGGACCGATATTGTAGGCTTCGTCTGCTTTTTTAACGTGCAGACCGTGCCGGTCAGGATCGGCGTAAATAGCAACTGATTTGATGCCCATTTCAGCACAGGCACGTACAATTCTAACTGCAATTTCACCGCGATTGGCAATGAGGATTTTTCTTATCAAGCTTAAATCTCCCTTCAGCTTGTTTATTTTTTAGCCAGCGATCTTGTTTGGATATCAGCGCTGAAGCCCCTAAAAATCGAGTCTTCATCGCTAAGCAATACATTGAAAGGGAAACAGCGTATTAAAGCAAGCTGATTCCGGTATGATCTTGTGGAACAGACTGAGTTTTGAGGATTTTTCCTTTGACAGCCAGCAGCTTGCGCTATATTATGCGCGCCTTATGAAAGACCGGCTTCCAGAGCATATTGAACCGCTGAGGCTGGCGCGCAATCAACGACTGATGCAGGGGTGTTTACCTCTGTCGCGAATGCCTAGACTTGTTGAGGTTCTTGACGATACAACAGGTGATGTTGACGTTAAACTTGAGTTTGATGTTGATAAGAGTGGTATCGCATGGATGAAAGGGCACTTGACCTGCACTTTATCTTTATCTTGTCAGCGTTGTATGCAGACTTTATTAATGCCTGTTGATACAACATTTCGACTGGCGATGATTGAGTCTGAAGCAGAAATTGAACACCTCGGTGAAGAATACGAGCCATTGTTACTTGATGACTCCCTAGTATCTGTTGCTGAGTTAGTTGAAGACGAGTTATTACTAAGCTTACCGATTGTGCCTAAACATGAAACGGAAAGCTGTCATGCAACAGACTATGATGAAATACATAGCGAAGATGTTGCAGAAGTGAATAACGAGTCTGAGGAAAGAAAAAATCCGTTTGCAGCATTGGCGGATTTAAAACGTAAATAACATAGATTAGAATTAACGGTAGGAGTAATCGGCCATGGCAGTACAAAAGAACAAAGTAACACCAGCAAGACGCGGAATGCGTCGTTCACATGATTCACTAAGTGGACCGACTCTTTCGGTTGATTCAACAACCGGTGAAACACATCGTCGCCACAATGTAACGGCAGATGGTTACTACCGTGGTCGTAAAGTGGTTCCTGGTAAAGACGACTAACAATTGCTTTAGTTATGTCGGTTGGTTTATCAGCAAATCGACAGCATGATCACTATACTACGCAACACGGCTTAATGCCGTGTTGCGCTTTTATGCGCCCTCATAACAAAAGGTAGCAAAATAAAAATATGGGCAGCTTACTAACAGTTTCTCTCGATGCAATGGGTGGAGATCATGGCTTACCTATTACAGTTCCCGCTGCGATTGCTTCCTTGGCAGAACATTCTAATCTTGCACTGATACTCGTTGGTGATCAGGATAAAATTCGTGAAGAACTAAATAAGCATACATACCCCGACGCCGATCGCATGCAAGTACAACATGCCTCGCAGATTGTTGAAATGGATGACAAGCCTGCACAAGCAATGCGTTTCAAAAAAGACTCTTCAATGCGCATTGCGATTAATCTTGTTAAAGAAGGTCGTGCCGATGCTTGTGTCAGTGCAGGTAACACCGGAGCATTAATGGCAACCGCGCGTTTTGTTTTAAAAATGTTACCGGGTATTGATCGCCCAGCCATTTGTGGATTGTTACCTACTATCCCCGGTTTTTGTCACATGTTAGACATGGGCGCGAATGTGGATAGTTCAGCGGATAATCTTTTTGAATTTGCAGTAATGGGTTCTGTATTAGCTTCAGCGGTGAACAATATTGAAAACCCAAGTGTTGCTTTATTAAATATTGGCGAAGAAGAAATTAAAGGTAACGAAATTATTAAAGAGGCGTCACGGTTGCTTTCAAATAGTGAACTCAATTATGTGGGTTATGTTGAAGGTGATGGTATTTACGAAGGCAAAGCCAATGTGGTTGTTTGTGACGGTTTTAATGGCAACATTGCCTTAAAAGCCAGCGAAGGTGTGGCTAAAATGATTTCGTTTAAAATTAAACAAGCCTTCACTAAAAATATTTTAACTAAAATGGTCGCTGTCATTGCGATGCCCGTGTTGAAGAGTTTTCGTAAAACAATTGACCCTCGCAGATACAACGGAGCAAGTTTGCTTGGTCTACAAGGTATTGCGATTAAAAGTCATGGTGGTGCGGATGTATTGGCTTTTAAAACGGCAATCAATCAAGCATTGATAGAAATTGAAAATCGTGTACCTGAACGAATTAGTGAGCAGCTGGAAGTGCTACTGGTTCACCAACGAGATGATTCCTAATGTATTCACGAATTAAAGGCACCGGTAGTTACTTGCCGGAAAAAATCTTAACCAATAAAGATCTGGAAACGATGGTTGATACCACTGATGAATGGATCTTTGACCGCACGGGTATTAAAGAACGTCATATTGCAGCAGAAGGTCAAACGACTTGTGATCTTGCAGAACATGCTGCACGTGCTGCGATGCAACACGCAGGTATCACCGCTGACGATATTGACTTAATTATTATTGCAACAACAACACCTGATCGCGTATTTCCAAGTACGGCCTGTCTATTACAACAACGTTTAGGTATTGCAGGTTGTGCTGCATTTGATGTGCAAGCAGTTTGTACTGGCTTCGTTTATGCACTAGGTATAGCGGATAAATTCATTAAATCCGGTTCAAATAAATGTGCCTTAGTCATCGGCGCAGAAACTATGTCGCGTATCACGGACTGGACTGATCGTGGAACCTGTATTTTATTTGGTGATGGCGCGGGCGCGGCGATTTTAGAAGCAACCGATGAGCCGGGTATTTTATCTACTCACTTGCATGCAGATGGTAAATACGAGGATTTATTAACGGTTGATGGCGGCGTGTCTTCTGATTACAGTAAAATTGAAAACGGCACTGCCTTCGTTCGCATGAAAGGCAATGAAGTATTTAAAATGGCGGTTAATACATTAGGACGTATTGTGGATGAAACCTTGGCGGCTAATGATATGCAGAAGTCAGATATTGATTGGTTAGTGCCACATCAAGCTAATATACGCATTATTAATGCGACGGCTAAAAAATTACAAATGAATACAGACCATGTTGTCGTCACTGTTGATAAGCACGGCAATACTTCAGCGGCCTCTGTGCCGCTTGCACTCGACACGGCGGTACGTGATGGCAGAATTAAACGTGGCGATACGATTTTACTTGAAGCCTTTGGTGGCGGGTTTACTTGGGGTTCGGCGCTGATTAAATATTAGTGTATTAATATTAATTTTTTATTACGGAATTATTCTCATGTCATTTGCATTTATCTTTCCAGGGCAAGGTTCTCAATCAGTCGGCATGTTGGCTGAACTTGCACAAACCCATACAGTTGTTAAAGAAACGTTTGCTGAAGCATCAGAAGCACTGGGCTATGATTTATGGAAGTTGGTTCAGGAAGGGCCGGCTGAAGATTTAAATCAAACTGATCGTACTCAGCCAGCAATGCTCACAGCGGGCGTTGCCTGTTGGCGTGTGTGGCAACAACAAGCCAGTATGATGCCCACCATGATGGCAGGACATAGTTTGGGTGAGTACACCGCATTAGTCTGTAGTGATGCAATGTCGTTAACCAATGCAGCAAGCCTGGTGACTGATCGTGGTCGATTTATGCAAGAGGCAGTTGCAGCAGGTGAAGGCGCAATGGCAGCAGTACTAGGTATGGACGATGCAGCAGTCATCACGGTCTGTGATGATGCGGCCGAAGGTGATGTGCTTTCGGCAGTTAACTTTAATTCACCTGGGCAAGTTGTTATTGCGGGTAATACGGCTGCGGTTGAACGTGCCACCATTTTGGCAAAAGAACGTGGAGCAAAACGTGCGATAATTTTGCCCGTGAGTGTGCCATCACATTGTTCATTGATGCTACCTGCAGCAGAAAAATTACGAGCGCGTTTAGCAGACATTGAAATCACAGCACCGAATGTTGCAGTGATTAATAATGTGGATGTCGCAACGCCTAATAATGTGGAACAAATTAAAGAGGCACTGGTAAAACAATTATTTAACCCAGTACGCTGGGTAGAAGCCATTAATCGACTTTCTAATGATGGCATTGACGCAGTGGTTGAATGTGGGCCAGGTAAAGTATTGGCTGGTTTGAATAAACGAATTAATAAAGCGTTTCCCGCTTACCCATTATTTGATGATGCGTCATTGAGTGCAGCACTAGAAGCAGTTAAGTAAAGGAGAATTGATGATGTCTATGCAAGGTGAAATAGCGTTAGTCACTGGCGCAAGTCGTGGTATTGGTAAATGCATCGCGATGGCACTGGGTGAACAAGGAGCAACCGTCATTGGTACCGCTACCTCGGTCAAAGGTGCTGAAGCGATTAGTGCCTACATGCAAGAGGCTGACATTAAAGGTATCGGCATGACGCTGAATGTCACTGATGCAGATTCTGTTGCAAAAGTATTAAAAACAATTACCGATGATCACGGCGCCATTAGCGTATTGGTTAATAACGCCGGCATTACACGTGACAACTTGTTAATGCGCATGAAAGATGATGAATGGAATGACATCATTGATACGAATTTAACATCCATTTACCGTTTATCAAAAGCCATGCTAAGGCCGATGATGAAAGCGCGTAAAGGCCGTATTATTAGCATTGCCTCAGTGGTAGGTATTAGCGGCAACGCAGGTCAAACTAATTACGCAGCATCGAAAGCGGGTCTGATTGGTTTTTCCAAGTCATTGGCACGAGAAGTGGGGTCACGCGGCATCACCGTAAACGTTGTAGCACCGGGTTTCATTGATACAGATATGACCCATGATTTACCAGAAGAGGTTAAAAACAAGCTACTCGGTCAAATTCCATTGGGTCGATTGGGTAATCCTGAAGAGATTGCTAGTGCCGTGGCGTATCTTGCCTCACCTGCAGCGTCCTATATTACAGGCGAAACAATCAATGTAAATGGTGGCATGGTGATGGATTAACGTCACAATGTATAATTATTACCTATAAATCAATTGTTTAGGAATTCTGGCATGTTTGTCCGCTTTTCAATACAATACGCTCGCAGCAGGACAATGCTGATTAAATCTGGAGGACTATATAGTCATGAGTAATATCGAAGAACGCGTCAAGAAGATTGTTATTGAACAACTTGGTGTAAAAGAAGAAGAAGTAACTAACGCAGCCTCGTTCGTAGACGATCTCGGCGCCGACTCACTCGACACAGTTGAGTTAGTAATGGCTCTTGAAGAAGAATTCGAAACTGAGATCCCTGACGATCAAGCAGAAAAAATTACCACAGTACAACAGGCTATCGACTTCGTCGTTGCCAACGCTGGTTAATTTAACTGTTTGAAATCAAATTAGTGGCCGCTTCCACATTCTGTGGTAGGCGGCCATTCGTTTTTCTACTGAATATAATGGGAGCATAACAGTGACAAGACGTGTCGTTGTTACCGGTCTGGGCTTAGTAACGCCAGTCGGACTTAATGTAAAAGATTCTTGGGATAACATTCTTGCTGGCAAGAGTGGTATAAAACCATTGACGCATTTTGATGTGTCAGAATTTTCTACCCGCTTCGGTGGTTCTATTCGTGATTTTGATATCACTGAATATATTTCCAAGAAAGATGCTCGTCGTATGGAACCGTTTATTCATTACGGTATTGCGGCAGGTTGTCAGGCACTAAAAGATTCCGGTCTTGAAGTGACAGAGGAAAATGCAGAACGCATAGGTGTTTCCATTGGTTCAGGTATTGGTGGTGTTGGTGGTATTGAAAAAGGCTACCAAACATTTATCGATAGAGGACCTCGTAAGATTTCGCCTTTCTTTGTACCCAGTAATATCATCAACATGACCTCGGGTAACTTTTCGATCATGCATGGTTTGAAAGGTCCTAACATCGCTATCGTTACTGCTTGTACAACCGGTACGCATAGTATTGGTGATGCAGGTCGGATGATTGTTTACGGTGATGCCGATGTGATGATTGCCGGTGGTTCAGAGATGGCAACATCGCCAACTGGTTTAGGTGGTTTCGCTGCCGCACGTGCACTTTCAACACGTAATGATGCTCCGGAAATAGCGAGTCGTCCTTGGGATAAAGACCGTGATGGTTTTGTTCTCGGTGACGGTGCGGGTGTCATGGTGCTTGAAGAATATGAACACGCGAAAGCACGTGGCGCAAACATTTACTGTGAGTTAGTTGGCTTTGGTATGAGTGGTGATGCTTATCACATGACCTCACCGTCGGTGGGTGGTGAAGGTGCCGCACGTTGTATGGTGAATGCCTTAAATGATGCCGGTGTAAATCCTGAGCAAGTTGATTATGTAAATGCACACGGTACCTCCACTCCAGCAGGTGATTTGGCTGAAACAATGGCTATGAAAACAGCCTTAGGTGATCATGTATATAAAACCGCAGTGAGCTCAACCAAATCAATGACTGGTCATTTATTGGGTGCAGCGGGTGGTATTGAGGCTGTATTTACTGCGCTGGCAATTCGCGACCAAGTGGCACCACCGACTATCAACATCTTCAATCAAGATCCTGAATGTGATTTGGACTTTGTGCCTAACACTGCGCGTGAAATGAAAATTGATGTCGCTGTATCAAATTCATTCGGCTTTGGTGG
>CAZIWG010000055.1:0-14261 GCA_964542925.1 uncultured Granulosicoccaceae bacterium
ATCACAGGAAGTGTTTGAAGGTGAAGAATACGATAAGTACGACAGCCGCAATATGGCCGAGTATTAGCATAAAATGACTTAATTAATAAGGTTGCAGCGTGTGCGTAGGCAACTTACAATCGGATCATAAATTTATTATTGTTGTTTATACAATAACTGGAGTTAAACATGGCTTGGAATGAACCTGGTGGCTCAGGCAACGGAAACGGTCGTGACCCTTGGGGTAACGGCGGCAAAGATCAGGGCCCCCCTGATATTGATGAAGTTGTTCGTAATTTACGCAAGAAAATGGGCGGATTATTTGGTGGCGGCAGTGGTCGTTCATCCGATGATGGAAGTGGTAATGGAGGAATGGGACTGCTGATTATTATCGCAGTCGTTGTTTGGTTAGCGATAGATTCCAGTTACATCATCAATGAAAAAGAACGTGGTGTCGTACTGCGCTTTGGGGAGTATGTTGAAACGATTCAACCCGGTTTCAATGTTCGTTTTCCAAGACCCATTGAGAAAGTGTTACGTGTCGATGTGAACACGGTTCGTTCATTATCAATTGGTAAGAATGTTAATGAAGCCTATATGTTGACGCAAGATGAAAATATCGTTGATGTGCGTTTTGAGGTTCAGTATCAAATTAAAGATCCACGTGATTTTGTTTTTAATGATGCAACACCATCAGGTTCTCTAAAGCTTGCAACAGAATCGGCAGTACGTGAAATTGTCGGTAAGAGCAGCATGGACTATGTCATTAAAGATGGTCGTACAGAATTGAGTCTTCGTGCGCGTGATTTGGTGCAAAAAATCGTCGATAGCTACAACACAGGTATCGAAATTACCTCTTTCAATATGCAAACAGCGAAAGAGCCTGAACAAGTGCGAGCGGCGTTTGCTGATGCGGTTAAGGCTCAAGCCGATGCAGAGCGTTATAAGAATGAAGCGCAGGCATATCAAAATGAAGTGGTTGGTAAAGCGCAAGGTGCGTCACAACGAACCCTTCTTGATGCAGAAGGCTATCGCGCTCGTGTTGTTGAGTCGGCGGTGGGTGAATCTAGTCGCTTTAGCCAATTATTAACCGAGTATGAACTCGCACCAGAAGTAACGCGTGAACGCCTTTATATTGAAACAATGGAATCAGTATTAGGTAATAGCACCAAGATCATGACGGATACCAAGGGTGGTGGTAATAACTTGTTGTACTTGCCTTTAGATAAAATTATGCAGCAATCAAAAAATACTAAAGGGACAACAGATTCAACAGATTGGTCGCCGGGTAAATCGAGTTCAACATCGTCTTCATCAGGCGGACAATATGCTTCGCCACGTAACCGAGGAGACCGCTAATGAATAGTCGATTCTTATTAATGATTGTAGTGATCGCACTTGGCTTGCTCAGCGTGTCTGTGTTTACTGTTGATGAGCGTGAAAAAGCGATTAAATTCCGTTTGGGTGAAATTGTTCGCAGTGACTACACACCGGGTATCTATTTGCAGTTACCGTTTGTGAATAATATTCGTAAATTTGATGCGCGCATGCAAACCATGGACGCACGTCCGACACGTATTATTACGAAGGAAAAGAAGTACGTCTTGGTTGATGCCTTTGTAAAATGGCGTATTGGTGATATTGAGAAATACTACATCACCATGGCGGGTGATATTCGCCAAGCTAATGTACGTCTTGATCCTATTGTGCGTCGTCAATTAACGCAGGAATTTGGTAAAATGACAATTCAGGACTTGGTTGCCGGCGATCGTGAAGCAGTGATGAGTATATTGACTGCGAATGTGAAGAAGGAAGTCGAGAAATACGGTATTGATATTGTCGATATGCGTGTCAAACGCGTTGATTTTGAAGATGATATTAGTGAAAATGTCTTTAGTCGTATGCGTACTGAACGTGATCGTGTCGCACGAGAACGTCGCGCTAAGGGACGAGCTGAAGGTGAACGTATTCGTGCTGACGCTGATCGTAAATATACAACGATATTGGCAACTGCGTATTCAACCGCACAAACGACTCGAGGTAATGGTGATGCCACTGCAGCCAAGACTTATGCGGATGCTTACAATAAAAATAAGGAGTTTTACTCGTTTTATCGTAGTTTAGCAGCGTATAAGAAGTCATTTAGTAACAAGAGTGACGTCATATTATTGCAGCCAGATTCGGACTTCTTTAAATATTTTACTGATCCAAAGGCGAAAAAATAGGGAAAATCGTGTCGCGCAGTGATAAACTGCGCGGCGCATAACAGTCCGAGTGAGTGGTCAGCAGGTCTGACCGCGAATCGCTCGGCTTTTTTGTGGAATAACATATTTTTATGTGGCAAGAGCTGTTAATTGCAGTCGCATTAATGCTCGTTATCGAGGGAATTCTGCCGTTTTTGAGCCCTAAAAAGATGCGAGGTATTTTGCTCAAGATGCTGGAAATGGATGATAAGTCATTACGCATTTCTGGCCTGATGAGTATGCTGATTGGGGTTATTATGCTCTATGTATTACGTTAAATGATGAAGAAGACGATGAAATCACAAGAAGCATGGTTATTACCAGAAGGTATTGAAGAACTGCTGCCGGAACAGGCACAGCAGCTTGAAGCCTTGCGCCGCGATCTTATCGACCAAATGCGTAGCTGGGGTTACCAGTTGGTGATGCCGCCGTTTGTAGATTTTCTTGATTCACTACTGACGGGGATGGGTAATGATGACCTCAAGCTACAGACATTTACTCTGACAGATCAGATATCTGGTCGCCAAATGGGAATTCGTGCTGATATGACGCCACAAATTGCGCGCATGGATGCTCACCAGTTAAAGAAAGAATCACCGAACCGGCTTTGTTATTTAGGCACAGTACTTCGCACACGTTCTGATGATTTTGCGGCAAGCCGTAGCCCGATTCAATGTGGCGCTGAGTTGTATGGCTCATCAAGTATTAATAGTGATATTGAAATTATTCGTTTGATGTTGGCAACATTGAATAAGACGGGGATTACCGATGTCTACCTTGATCTTGCTCATGTCGGTATTTATCGTGGGCTTGCTAATCAGGCCGGGCTTGATGAGGTTCGTGAAGCTGAATTATTTGAAGTACTGCAGCGCAAAGCGATCCCTGAGCTTGAAGTTCTGCTAGATAAATGGTCGTTAGATGATAATATTTCAAATATGTTGCGTGCACTGGTTGATTTGAATGGCGATGTGGATGTACTAGAAACCGCTAAGAAAAAGTTAGCGGGTGCGGATCAGTCAGTGCTTGATGCATTGGAAAATTTGGCTGGCATTACGCAGGCATTACAAACACTGACGCCAGAAACGCGCTTGTTTATTGATCTGGCTGAGTTGCGTGGTTATCACTATCACAATGGGGTGATGTTTAGTGCCTATCTTGCGGGACAAGGACAAGCTATTGCTTGGGGTGGTCGATACGATAATATCGGAAAAGATTTTGGGCATGCACGTCCTGCAACCGGTTTCAGTACAGATTTGAAATGCTTACTTGAGATGAGTAAAGCTCCAGCAGTGGCTCAGGCCGGAATTTTTGCCCCTTCTGGAAATGAAGAGGAGTTATTAAAGGCTATCGCAGCGTTACGCGATGTGGGAGAGTGTGTCATTGTTGAATTACCTGAACAAGCGGGTACAGCCACTGAATTGGGTTGTGATCGACAACTGGTAATGAAGAATGGCAGTTGGGAGGTGGTTACACTTTAATGTCGCCAAGATGGCTACGGGTGTAATCGGTGTTTTTATTTTTTATACAGGCAATATGGTATGGCTAAGAACGTTGTTGTAATTGGTGCTCACTGGGGTGATGAAGGTAAGGGCAAGGTTGTTGATTTATTAACAGACCAGGCTTCAACCGTGGTGCGTTTTCAAGGTGGACACAATGCGGGTCACACTTTAGTCATTGATGGCAAGAAAACAGTTTTACACTTGATTCCATCAGGTGTCTTGCGTGAAAACGTAGCTTGTTTAATTGGTAATGGGGTGGTGCTTTCACCTGATGCCTTGTTTGCTGAAATTGATGAACTTGAAGCAGCCGGTATTCCAGCGAGTAAACGTTTAAAAATCAGTGAAGCGTGTCCTCTGATTCTTCCTTATCATATCGCTCTTGATCAGGCGCGCGAAATAGCACGTGGCAAGAAAGCCATTGGTACCACAGGCCGTGGTATTGGCCCAGCTTATGAAGACAAAGTGTCGCGACGTGGTATCCGCTTAGGTGATTTGTTTAACGTAGAACAGTTCGCTGTCAAATTAAAAGAAGTCATGGAATACCATAACTTTACCTTAGTAAATTATTTCAAAGTGGATGCGGTAGATTATCAAGAAGTCTATGACGGTATCATGGCACAACGTGATCGTTTGTTAGCAATGGTCGATGATATTCCTGAACTACTTTATCAAGCACGTCAACGTGGTGAAAACGTTATGTACGAAGGTGCGCAAGGTACTTTATTAGATATTGATCACGGTACTTATCCTTTTGTTACTTCAAGTAATACGACTGCCGGTGGCGCTGCTTGTGGTAGTGGTACAGGCCCCAAAGATCTTGATTACATTTTGGGTATTGTTAAGGCTTACACCACGCGTGTTGGTGGTGGTCCATTCCCAACTGAATTGTTTGATGGTACCGATGCGCACACAGATGAAGATGGGCGTCACATGGCAGAAAAGGGTGCAGAGTTTGGTGCAACCACCGGTCGTGCTCGTCGTTGTGGTTGGTTAGATGCGGTGACTTTACGCCGGGCGATTCGTATTAACAGTATCACAGGCATGTGTATTACAAAATTGGATGTGCTTGATGGTATGGAGACAATCCGTATTTGTACGGGCTACAAATACCAAGGCGAAATCCGTGAAGTAAATCCAATCGGCGCTGAGGCCTTTGATGAATGTGAACCCGTTTACGAAGACATGCCTGGTTGGACTGAATCAACAGTTGGTGCAAAAACCTTTGAAGATTTACCAGAAAATGCGCGTAACTACATTACACGTATTGAAGAAATTGTTGGTGCTCCCGCTGATATTATTTCAACCGGCCCTGACCGTGTTGAAACCATTGTTCGTCGACACCCTTTCGCTGAATAATTTATATTTCATTATTTTACTCAAGGATGAGTAGTTAGTGAGTTTTCCTCTCCATCATTTTTCTTATTCCCTTAATAATTCAAGAAAACACCAATATTGTCGATAGTAGGCTATTAACGGGCATTAACAAATTATTCAACATAAATGGTAAGCAATGAGATAGTTTTACGGTTGAATTGCTTGAAGTTGTGCCATAAAACACCCCAGACGCAGATAATTTTAATGGCGGTGGACACTTAGTTTGCATAGAATGAATGCCTACATTGCTTCCTTATTTATTTATTGTCACTACAATTATGATTGGGTACGAATAATAATGTATACGGTGTTAACGCATTAGCGCGATGAAAAAACCAAATCGACGAATATCAAGTGTGCTCGTTTTAATACTTCAATGTATTACTTTTCTTGTTATCGCCGAAACATTGTTACTTGACGAAAAAGTTCTCAGTTATGTTGAGAAAAAATATGGTTTACCTGCACGGTACCGCTTAGAAAAGTGGGATGCATTGATGCGCATCGATAAGAACACGCCAGAAAACGAGAAGTTGCAACGCGTCAATGATTTCTTTAACAAAATAAGATTTATTTCTGATCAAATTCATTGGAAACAGAAAGATTACTGGGCAACCCCCGTAGAATTTCTTTCGACAAACGGTGGTGATTGTGAGGATTTTACACTAGCTAAATACTTCACCCTTCGTGAGTTAGGCGTTTCAGATAAAAAACTTCGCTTAACGTATGTTAAAGCAATCAGGCTTAATCAAGCTCATATGGTACTCAGTTATTTTAAGACACCCGCATCTGAGCCACTAATTCTTGATAATTTGGATAAAGAAATTCGACTTGCGTCAAAGCGCCATGATTTGGTCCCTGTGTATAGTTTTAATGGTAATGGTTTGTGGTTAGCGAAAGAACGTGAGCAAGGACGATTAGTTGGTAAGTCATCAAGAATTAGTCGTTGGACAGATATTATTAAACGTATGCAGGGCCTTAATAGTAAGACCGTTAAGTAAAACATGATGTGTTATGAAAATTATGGGAAACTAAGACTATGACTCTCTATAAACAAATTGTGTTAGTAGTAGTAGCGCTGAGCATATTAATGTTTGCGGGTACGGCTGTAATTAACGTGCATGACACCCGAAATTATTTAGCGACACAGCTTGAATCTCATGCGCAAGACACTGCGACATCATTAGGCTTATCACTTTCCCCGCATATGGCTGAAAATGATACGGCGTTGATGATATCCATGGTTGATGCGATATTCGATCGAGGTTATTACAACGACATTACATTACGAAAAATTGATGGTGAGGTGATTTGGTCAAGGCATTCAGACATTAAAATAGATGAAGTCCCTGCTTGGTTGATTGACTGGGTTCAATTAGATGCGCCTGAGGCGACTTCAATAATCATGTCTGGTTGGCAGCAAGCAGGAGAGGTTTATGTAAAGAGTCACCCAGGCATCGCTTATCGTACGCTCTGGGAAACAACCCTGAATATGCTTTGGTGGTTTTCTGGGTTAACGTTTATTTTATTGCTTTTTGCATCGGTTGCAGTTCGCTGGTTACTCAAACCGTTGGATCGTCTTGAGGCGCAGGCCATAGCTGTGAGTGATCGGCGTTTTGATGAAATTAAACAAATACCTCATACCCGTGAGTTACGAAACCTTATTAAAGCCATGAACTATATGACAGGTAAGGTTAAACAAATGTTTAATGAGCAGTCAGAGTCTACCGAACGTATGCGTAGCATGGCTTTTCAGGATTCCTTAACGGGGTTACAGAACCGTCGTTACTTCGATGCAGCATTGAATAACAATTTAAGTAATACAGAAGAACATCAAGATGGTGCATTATTCTTAATACAAATACTGGATTTGCAGGCGATTAACCAACGCTTAGGTTTTGATGCAGCGGATGCACTACTTAAAGCAGCGGCAGATATTTTAACAAGTTGTGTTGATTCAATGGAGAACACAATTGTTGCCAGGTTGTCTGGTGGTGATTTTGCAATTATTGCAGAACATATTGATGAGGAAACAGCTCAGCAAGCGGGTAATGAAATGTGTCGACGTTTAATGCGTCTTCATGCTGAAGATATGATTGATACTGATAATGTTTGTCTTGCAGGCGTAGCAATGTACAGCTCTGGCATGACTTATGGTGATGTGTTGTCACGCGCTGATAATGCGCTGCAAACAGCACGTGTTAATAGTGTTAATAGTTGTTCTGTTTATTCTGCACCAGAAGAAATGAAAGATGCGATGCCTGGTCGACAGGCATGGCAAGATATTGTGCGTGATGCAGTGGCATCAGAAAATATTATACTACATGCACAAAATGTGGCGGATGCTGCAAATACAGAGAATATATTGCATCGTGAAATTCTGTTGCGCCTCCCCGGTCCTGATAATGTGCTTTGGACGGCAGGCATGTTTTTACCTGTTGCAGAGCAAATAGGCCTGGCAAGAGAACTAGATCAGATTGTAATTAAAAAGGTGCTTGCTAATGTTATGGCGTCGTCTGGAACTGAACATTTAGCGATTAATATTTCTGCAGCATCATTGCATCAGGATGATTTCGTTGTATGGTTTGAGGCCATTCTTAAACAAACAGGAATGCCTACACAGTCAGTTGTATTTGAAGTGTCTGAATCAACGATTGTAAGAGACCTCGAAAGTGTTCTTCGCTTGACTGAAATCGCTCGCCAACATGGTTATGGTTTCGCGGTTGATCATTTTGGTCGAGGGATGACTGCATTTGGTTATTTGAAATCGTTACGACCTGATTATGTGAAAATTGATGGTCTGTATATGACGGATCTTGTTAGCAGTCAGGATGATCAATTCTTTGTTGGTTCTTTGTGCAAGGTTGCACACAGTCTTGATATTACTGTTATTGCTGAAGCCGTTGAAAATGATAAACAGCTTAAGGTACTAAGAGAACTGGGCGTGGATGGTGTACAAGGTTTTGGTATTGCACGACCAGCAGCATTATAGATAAAAATGCACTAGTTAGAGAATGTCATCCTCGCCAATCATGAGAGCATCTTCTTCGCGTAAGTTCTGGCGTGCTTTACGTCGCTGCACTAACTTGCGTTGAGCGGCGGAAGGTAATTCAGTGAATAAGACAACATTCTTGTCGATGAGTAATTCGATTAAATCCTCAAGTACTCGAACTAATTCGTAGTCGGAACTGGTCAAAAACTGTAGGGATTGTTCTTCTGATGCATTCATATTTAGGAAGCCAATAACATCAGGATGACTGGCTGCTAGATATTCAGCACCCTCTGTAGGTTCTTCAGCAAAGATCGCGATGACCTGATTATCTTTGTCTCTGTTTACATAGGGCATAAGTGCGACCTTAATTCGATGATGATGTCTAAATGCTGACAATTAAAGATTATCAGTAAATTGCCGACAACACTAAATACTTAATATTTGCTATAATATACAGTAAGTTTTGGGTAAAAACTCGATTAAGGCTTAATAAGTTTAAATAATACTTTAGACAGACCCGAAAAAAGTGGGGCGGTATCACTGTATGGATAGTGCAACAGACGATTTATTGGAATGCCTGATTATTCTCACCGAATTGGAACATCGGCCATTATCGGCAGATGCTTTGTGTGCCGGTATTCCGTTAGTTGACAATCGCTTAACACCCGAACTATTTCTTCGCGCAGCAAAACGGGCTGAGTTAAGTTGTCGACTTGTTCAACGAACTATCCCAGACATTCCCGTACAGGTTCTGCCATGCGTTTTATTATTGAAAGGTAATGCCGCCTGTGTCATGACCGGTTTTGATAAAGAAGCTGGTAAGGTTGACGTTAAAATGCCAGGTGAAAAAGCGATCCAAAAAATCACTTTACCTGAGTTAGAAGCTCTTTATACGGGTTATGCGATTTTTGCTCAGCGAGAACATAGCTTCGATGAACGTACCCCCGAAGTGATTAATGTTAGAACAAGGCATTGGTTCTGGGGAGCGATGATGGATGCATGGCCTATTTACCGTGATGTGTTATTAGGCTCCTTCTTGATTAATCTTTTTGCACTCGTTTCACCACTATTTATTATGAATGTATACGATCGCGTTGTGCCTAATAATGCGATTGAAACATTATGGGTGCTAGCGATTGGCGTCACTATTGCAATAATATTTGATTTTATTGTTAAATCATTACGTGGTTACTTTATCGATTTAGCCGGTAAAAAAGTGGATGTCACGCTGTCCGCATTGATCTATGAAAAAGTCATGGGGCTTAAAATGCATGTTCGACCGCCATCGGTAGGCGCCTTTGCTAATAACTTGAGAGCCTTTGAAGGTATTCGTGATTTTATTACGTCTGCAACGGTATCAACGTTAGTCGATTTACCTTTTGTGATTTTATTTTTAATAGTGATTGCTTGGGTAGGTGGTCCGCTGGTATTTGTACCATTAACAGGTATACCCATCGTCATTTTATATTCCATGTTTATACAAAACTCTTTACAAGAAGCTGTTGATCATACTTTTCGCGGGGCTTCACAAAAAAATGCGATGTTAATTGAAAGTTTAACTGCAATGGAAACGATTAAGGCTCTCGGTGCAGAAGGGATTATGCAACGCAAATGGGAGAGTGCG
Organism: uncultured Granulosicoccaceae bacterium; assembly: GCA_964542925.1. Lineage (GTDB taxonomy): Bacteria > Pseudomonadota > Gammaproteobacteria > AKS1 > AKS1 > Sulfuriflexus. The sequence continues at coordinate 9,709 of CAZIWG010000055.1, forward strand.
GTTGGTTATATTTCAACCTGGAGTTTGCGTTCTCGTTTGATATCGTCTTCATCCGTCAATGTGGCAACGTTTGTACAGCAAATAGCCATGGTGGCGATTGTTGTTTATGGCGTGTATTTAATTGGAGAGGGTCAACTCACTACTGGTGGTTTAATCGCTGCAGTGATGTTAACGGGACGCGCGCTTGCACCAACGGGGCAGTTAGCAAATCTTGCGACACAGTATCATCAATCTAAAGCAGGTTTACATTCGCTTAATGATGTCATGGCGTTGCCGGTTGAACGCCCACTGGACAAAAACTTTATTCATCGTCCTCATTTTGAAGGTTCGGTTACCTTACATGATGTAAATTTTTCTTATCCTGCCTGTGAAGAAAAATCCTTGGCAAACGTTTCTTTTACGATAAAGAAAGGTGAGCATGTTGCTTTGATTGGTCGAATAGGCTCGGGTAAAACCACGATCGAAAAATTACTCATGGGGCTTTATGAGCCACAGGAAGGTGCCATTCGGATCGATGGGATTGATACACGGCAAATTGACCCTGTCGATTTACGCCGAAACATAGGTTATGTGCCACAGGACATTACGCTATTTTATGGCAGTGTTCGTGACAATATTGTTTATGCGATGCCAAATGCCGATGATGAGTCAGTATTGCGTGTAGCACGTATTGCAGGGGTAACTGATTTTGTTGATCGCCATCCAATGGGCTTTGATATGCCTGTTGGAGAACGTGGTGAAGGGTTGTCAGGTGGACAGCGTCAGGCGGTTGCTATTGCGAGAGCGTTATTACTTGACCCACCTATTTTGCTAATGGATGAGCCTAGTAACTCAATGGATAACTCAACAGAAGAACAATTGAAACAAAGACTCGCTGATGTTGTTAAAGAAAAAACACTCATACTTGTTACGCACCGTGCATCATTATTAAGTTTTGTGAATCGTTTAATTGTGCTCGATAACGGTAAGCTAATTGCCGACGGACCTAAAGAAGATGTACTTGCTGCATTAAAACAAGGGCGATTGCGTCCGCGCACGTAAGGGATCAAACATGATAGATTTTTTTTCAACTATTTGGAAAAAGTTCAAGCATAAAGATGAAGCTGTCTTTGATGCCGAAGACGTTAATTTTATGTCGCATACCCATGCAGTATTAGTGCAAACAACACCGTCAGGTGCGCGAGTTATTATTTGGGCTATTTTAGCATTCATTGTTATTGCCGTTATCTGGGCAAACTTTGCCTCACTTGATGAGGTGACTCGTGGCTCGGGTAAAGTGATTCCATCTGGACAAGTACAGGTTATTCAAAATCTTGAGGGTGGCATTGTTTTAGATCTTTTAATAAAAGAAGGGCAGATTGTTAATAAAGGGGATGTGTTATTGCGGATTGATAACACGCGGTTTATGTCCTCATTACGTGAGAACACGCAGAACTATCTTTCTCTCAAAGCAAAGAACGCACGACTCAGAGCAGAAGCGGAAGGGAAACCTTTTGAAGTGCCTGCAGATGTACTGGTAGCACAACCCGAGTTAGTAAACCAAGAACGAATATTGTACGAATCACGTCAGCAAGAACTTGAAACGACGCGACAGATTTTAAAACAACAAATAGAGCAACGACGTCAAGATATTGCTGGTTTTAGTTCAAAACTAGAACAAAATAAACGCGGTTATGCTTTGCTAGATAAAGAAGTTGTTATGACTCGGCCATTGGTAAAGCAGGGTGTGATGTCGGAAGTGGAACTACTGCGTTTAGAAAGACAGGCAAATGAATTGAAGGGTGATATTAGCAGCACAAAAATTTCTGTGATACGTGAAGAAGCAAAACTGGAAGAGGCAATACAAAAACTTGAAGAAGCTGAAATTAACTTTAGAAATCTGGCACGCATTGAATTATCAGAAACGGATGCAGAACTTCGTCGACTCGCTGAAACAAGTTTAGCGCTTGAAGATCGTGTAAAACGCACAGAAGTCACTTCACCGGTACGGGGAACGGTAAAGCAATTATTTGTAAATACCATCGGTGGTGTTGTTCAGCCAGGTATGGATTTGGTTGAAATTGTACCGCTAGAAGAAAGTTTACTGATTGAAGCTAAGATTAGACCGGCTGATATTGCGTTTCTTCGGCCTGGTTTGAAGACTATAGTTAAGATAACTGCTTATGATTTCTCGATTTATGGCGGTTTGAAAGCTAAGGTTGAGCAGATAAGTGCCGATACAATCACTGATGAGGAAGGTGATAGCTATTATATGGTGCGAGTGCGTACTGATGAGAGTGCGTTAATTACCCCGAGAGGGTCATTGCCGATTATTCCAGGGATGTTAACAGAGGTGGATATTTTAACGGGTAAAAAGACCGTTTTAGAATACCTGCTTAAACCTATCCTTCGTGCCAATGAACGCGCGATGAGAGAGCGCTAGAGGTTGATTTAATTGATTATTTTATGCAGTACAAATGAGAAAGCGATAGAACGCTGGACAGATTGTCTTAAAGAAATAGACGATCTATCTGTTTGTACCGATGCGCATCAGTTTTTAGAAACAACCACTCGTCACCGTGATGCGGTGGTGTTATTGCATTTAAGTTTCCCGCAAATGAGCAATGCAGCTGTTATTAGCGAGTTTATTAACAATAATCCAGATATGAGGTTAATAGCCTGTGCCGATATTCCAAACGATGAACAAGGTCTTGAGCTGCTAAAAACCGGTATTTATGGTTACTGTAATACTTGGATTGCGCGCTCCCAGCTTCAACGCGTGATTGAGCAAGTAAAAGCCGGTGAAGTCTGGGTAGGACGCACACTTATTCTTCGTCTAATCAATGACTTATCAGCAGCGAGTCAGGCGGGTTCTGACCGAATGACATCAGATTGGCTAGATGGACTAACCCAACGCGAGCACGAAGTAGCCAAGTTGATCGGTCAGGGATCCAGTAATAAGTTAATTGCCAGAGAATTAGATATCACCGAAAGAACTGTAAAAGCACATTTAAGTGCTATTTTCCGCAAAACTGGCTGTAAAGATAGAATTCAGCTGGCGTTACAGATCAACCAGACTAACCCAACACTTTATTCAAAACTGGGTTCGTAAATAAACAAGCACCTACCTGTACCAAGGTACAATAGTTTGTCCCCCCAATCTCATCTATAAATAAGGCATGCTGAGGCGCTAATGTGCCTCTATTTTTAATATATTTAATATAAACAGATAGTTATAAAAATGCCGACACTCAAAGCACTGATAATTGATGACCAGATTGAATTTCGGACCTCTTGCGGTCAATTGCTGCAATCAGATCTTGAAATTGATGTATCGGCATGTGATGGCAGCACAGCATTTGAAACATTGGAATCTGTTTCACCTGATGTGGTGGTGATGGGGCTGAATATCGATGAAACCAATCGTTGGCAATTACTTAAATTGATTCAGTTACGTCAACCTGAGTGTCAGGTATTAACGCTTGCGGATAATCAGTCTGATGCTGAGGCAGTTAAACACATCGAAGCGAGTGCGGTGGGATTTATGAATAGCGAAGACCTTGAGCGATTACTTGCCAAGGCAGTTAAAAAGATTAACCAAGGTGAGGCATGGGTGCCTAGAAAATTGGTACCTAGTTTGGTAGAACGTTTGCGCGTATTAGCGTAAGTGCATTAAAAAAGATATTGGGGTTTTCGTTTATCAATCAAGATAAACAAAATACATAAAGAAGATTTAGATTTCTGGAGTTAAAGATGGCGACTATTGAAGGCAAATTAGTTATTGGTTACGTCCTGATGGTGAAGGGCGATGCAGAGGCGAAAGATGCCGTTGGCAGTTCGCGACCATTACAGGTAGGCGACCCAATTTACGCTAACGATGTTATTGCAACAGCTGATGCAAGTTCTATTTTGATTGAGTTTACTGATGGTAGCCGTTTAGATTTAGGACGTAGTTCAACTGCCTTACTCAATGACGATGTTTTTAACCCTAATTTAGACATTGATCCAAGTGAATTAACCGCTTCTGTTGATGCAATTCAACAAGCCATTCTTGCTGGCGAAGATCCGACTGATGTGTCTGAAGCGACCGCAGCGGGCAATCCTACTAGTGCAGGTGGTGGCCCATCAGAAGCGGCGGCGGTTGCTCCTGTTATTGAATTATCAGGTATGCAAGCGACACCCGATAGTGGCTTTGAAACAGAAGGGCTTGAATTTAATTTTCCTGAGGGTGATGAAGAATTATTATTTATTGATCCTGATAATGGAAGTGCATCAGGAACGGGTGGTTCGACAACACCCAGTGTGAATACCGTGCTTGTTAGTATTGACGGGCCTGCATCAGTTGTTGAAGGTGAGACAACAACTAATTACACGGTCAGCTTAACGAATGCTGTACCAGCCGGTAACAGCGTTACGGTTAACTTGTCCTACACAGGCACAGCAACAGACGGTACGGATTACACGGGTGTGGCAAGTGTTGTGATTGCCGGTGGTACCAGCAGTACAACCTTTAACTTAGCAACGATTGATGATGCTTTAGCGGATAATGGCGAAACGATCATTATTGATATTGC
>CAZIWG010000056.1:0-14209 GCA_964542925.1 uncultured Granulosicoccaceae bacterium
GTGGGAGTTTCTAAAAGAAATTAATGCACAAGGTACGACAATTATTTTAACCACGCACTACCTGGAAGAAGCTGAGAACCTATGTCGTAATATTGGCATTATTGACCACGGTAGCTTAATAGAAAACACTAGCATGCGGGAATTGATTTCACGCTTGCAACAAGAAACATTTGTATTGGATTTAGGGGATGCCCTATTAGAGTTACCCAAGGTGTCCGGCTGCGAATTAAGCTTATTGGATAACTATACTCTTGAAGTGGTGTTGCCACGTGAACGGGCGGTGAATGACTTATTTAGTTATCTCACTGAGCACAATATTAACGTATTAAGTATGCGCAATAAAACTAATCGGCTTGAGCAGTTATTTATGGACATGCTCGATAAGAGTAAAGCAAGAGGTCAGCAGTCATGACAGGTTCTGAGAAAATGATTGCTTTTCGCACCATTGTGGTTAAGGAGTTTTTGCGTTTTATTCGTATCTGGCTGCAAACAGTATTACCACCAGTAATCACTACCGCCTTGTATTTTATAATTTTTGGTAATTTAATCGGTTCACAAATCGGTGATATGGATGGTTTTCGTTATATGGACTATATCGTTCCCGGTCTCATTATGATGGCAGTGATTACAAATTCGTACGGTAATGTCGTGTCATCTTTTTACGGTTCCAAGTTCCAACGAAATGTTGAAGAAATGTTGGTGTCTCCTATGCCTAATTATATTATTCTTTGCGGTTACGTGGCAGGGGGTGTTGCACGCGGTATTATTGTTGGTTTAGCCGTCACATTGGTGTCAATGTTATTTAGTGACCTGCAATTTCATAATGTTTGGGTGATATTAAGTGTATTTATTTTAACAGCGATCTTATTCTCGCTGGCAGGGTTTATTAATGCAATTTATGCAAATAGCTTTGATGATATTTCTATTGTCCCCACTTTTGTATTGACACCGCTTACCTATCTTGGCGGTATTTTTTATTCGATAAGTTTGTTGCCTGACTTTTGGCAAACTGCATCATTAGCGAATCCAATTCTATATATGGTGAATGCCTTCCGTTATGGCTTTCTTGGTATAACAGATATTCACTTGGGCGTGTCTTATTCAATCATCATTATATTTATAGTCGTGCTTTATTCTTATTCGTTGCATTTGCTTAATAAAGGGAAAGGTATTCGTACCTAATCAGGAACAGTAATTATGCGTTTATTACATACAATGATTCGAGTTGGTGATTTGAAAAAATCAATCGATTTTTATACAGAAATATTAGGAATGAGATTGTTACGGAAAAAAGATTACCCTGATGGAAAGTTCACCTTGGCATTTGTTGGTTATGGTGATGAAAAAGATAATTCAGTGATTGAACTCACTCATAATTGGGAAATAGATACTTATGATATGGGTTCGGGATTTGGTCATCTTGCTATCGAAGTTGAAGATGTTTATAAAGCGGTTGATTCAATCAAAGAAAATGGTGGAAAAATTTTAAGAGAAGCGGGGCCAATGAACGCAGGAACTACGATTATTGCATTTGTTGAAGATCCGGATGGATATCAAATAGAACTTCTAGGATCTAAATCGTAGTTAGATATTTCTAAGGGTAACGTGCAACTATAATAGCTTGACTGCCTGGTTTATAAACAGGTTGGTAAAGTGTCACTGCATCTTCATCGAGATTAGTCAGTTCATTTTTTATTTCAGTCAAGGTTGCTTTCGCACCAGACAGTTTGCTTTGTTTATAAGCAAGATAGATAAGTCCACCAGGCATGATGGCTGCAATGGCTATATTTGCGCTAGCATTATTTTCAGTAATTATCTTCTTAGCATCCAGCCCTTTTTGGGATAATAGGTGGTGTGCTTGGGTGAGTGTTTTTAGGATTTCAGTTTGCGAGATAGTCGGTTGTTGAATGGCTAAACCATCACTACCGATGTTAATTTGTGTTTTAAAAACATGTTTAACTTCTTCTGCGCTAGCTTGAATGGTCATAAAGATAGAAACCATGCCAATGAAGAGTATTATGAGTAGGCGGGATAATATTTTGTGTGGTTGTGTTTTCATCATGATTTAAGTATCGACGCTTTTGCGCTAATTGGTAGCATTAAACGTCAGGGTTGCGACAAAGGTCACACATTTAGGGTGATTTAGTGCGTTTCAGCGGGAACTAGAGTGTTTATTGAACTTGAATTAGGGCACGTTTTTGATGAATAGGTAGTGATTTGAGCTGTGCTTCACGCTTGCTGGCGGCCGAACGATCAGATGCAGGTTCGGAATAAACTAGCTTTACAGGACGGCGAGCGCGGGTATAACGAGCGCCTTTATTTGTTTTGTTGTGTTCGGTTAAACGTCGTTCAAGATCAGTGGTGATGCCGGTATAAAGGCTATTGTCATGACAGGAAAGAATGTAAACAAACCATTGGTTAGTGCTTTTCATTAGCTCATTATAATGGATTCAAGTGAACTGTGTTTAGTTGAGCGGGTTAAAGCCCGGTATTTCTGTTTCATCGAAATTATCGATTTGTTCTTTGGTGAGAAAATTGCGAGCATACTCTTCATAGACCTTTTCATGCAGGAATACATCAAATAAGTCGGGATCAATATGTGATTCTAATTTCATATTGCCGAGAATTTTTAGTGCTTGTGATACAGGCATGGCTTTTTTGTAAGGGCGGTCGGCAGCAGTGAGCGCCTCGAAAATATCGGCAATACCCATGATGCGCGCCTGAACGGACATTTCGTCTCGGGTTAAACCACGAGGATAACCTTTGCCATCCATCGTTTCATGATGCCCGCCTGCAATTTCAGGTACGTTTTCTAGATGTTTTGGAAACGGCAATTTTTCAAGCATATTGATGGTTGATTGCATATGGTGGTTAATAACATCACGTTCCTCTGTAGTAAGAGTACCTTTTGCAATACATAGGTTATAGGCTTCTTCTTTGGTTAATAGCGGTTGCCAATCACCATTGATATCGCGGTATTGACGCTTGGCGATTTCATTGACGCGTTGCTGTTTTCCTTCTGCCATGTATTCACCACCAATATTACTACGACGAAGGAAATCAAGTTCTTCATCAAGAGTGGTGAGTAAGGTTTCATAATTTTGGCGCAGTGCTTGTTGCTCTTCATTCGTACTACTCATGACTTCTTGTAATAGCGTTATTTCTGCATCACGCTTTAATAAAGCGAATCGTGTTTCGATTAATTTAATTCTATCGAAAATAGTTTCAAGTTTGGTTGCTTTATCAACCACATGAATCGGTGTCGTAATTTTTCCACAGTCATGCATCAGTGCCGCAATTTTTAATTCATAGAATTCTTGATCTGAGAAATGTAAACCTGCAAATACGCCCTTATCTGCATGATCTACAGCTTTAGCCAACAACACAGCTATTTCTGGTACGCGCCGACAATGCCCACCGGTATAGGCAGACTTTTCATCAATCGCACTAGCAATGACTTCGATAAAATGTTCCAAAAGAGTTCGGAGGTCATCTAGTAATTGGTGGTTGGTTAAGGCAATGGCGGCTTGTGAAGCAAATGACTCGGCTAGGCGCTGATTCTCACGCGAGAAACTAATCACTTCACCGGTTTGAGTATCAATGGCATTGATTAATTGCAAAATACCAATAATTTGGTTGTCATGATTTTTCATGGGAAGGGTTAAGAACGACTTGGAATGATATCCCGTCTTTTTGTCGTAATCTTTAGTGCCTTGAAAGTTGAAGCCTTGTTCGTTGTAGGCATTTTCAATATTGATCACTTCACCGGTTAATGCAGCGAAGGCAGCAATTGTTTTGTTATTGGGTTTACCTTGATCGTCAAATAAAGAAATGGGGCTTAATTGTACGGGTTCATGAGTAGAACCGCCTAATGTAATATTCAACGAACGTGTACGCATCATCTCAAAGGTGAGCGTATCATTTTCTTGTAATAGGTAGAGTGTGCCGCCATCTGCATGAGTAAGATCTTGTGCACTGACGAGGATATGTTCGAGTAGGCGTTCGGTATTTTTTTCAGCGGAAAGTGAAATACCAATATTGATAAGTTGCTCAATACTATTAAGCAAATCATCTTTGTCGTCTTTTGAACCTAATGTATTAGCATTTGGCATAGGCTTTAGTGTTCGTAATGTTTCCATATCGATGCCCCCACGGCAATACCGATACCTTAACTATAAGCCTTTTTGAGGAGTATGCCAGCCCCTACGTGTCAGACTCCACGGTCTATTAATGTAGGGGAATGCTCACGACTAGAGCTAGTACAAAAGTTCTAAAACAGACGTTCAAAACCTATTTTAACTAATTGAAATTAGTTGGGTTTGTTGAGCATAAACTCACATGCAACATCGTTTATATTTTTTCCCACTGCCACAAGGACAAGCTTCATTTCGACCAATTTTTTCTGATTTGACGGGTTCACCTTTTTTCTCTTTGCCGTCAAGATAACGCCATTGACCGTTTTCCCGTTGAAAAAGACTGCGTTCGTGTAGCGTGCCGGCATGGCCATTCATTACATAAGAGGCAATGAATTCTACTTCACCTATTTCATCTTGAGCACCACCATCTTTGGTATCAACAATTTTAAGACCTTGCCACGAGAATCCATTTTCGTTGGGCTCAACGTCATTTGGAAGTGTCGTGCTATGCCAGCTTTGGCGAATAAAGTCGAGGTTATCTGTGCTGTAGGCACTGTAGCGTGCGCGCATTAAGGATTCAGCTGATGTGGCGTTACTAATATCAGCATGGATAAGTGCACAGCAATTCTCATAGCCATGAGGATCACCACAAAGGCAGGGAGTCGATTCATTCATTTGGCTATTATATCCAATCCGCGTTGCCGACGGCAATACGCACGAAATAAGTGCGTAGAAGCTAAATAGTCAATTATTAACCATCCTGTGTGGTAGAAAGTAGTGCAAACATGATAATGTCGGTGCAATTTTGAATAATTATAAAATTAAAGCATTTTCGATTATCGAGGGGGAACACAATGGAAACACTTCAGTCAGGTAGCAATACGCTCTTTATCCTTTTGGGCGCTATCATGGTGCTGGCAATGCATGCGGGTTTTGCTTTTCTTGAAGTAGGAACCGTACGAAAGAAGAATCAAGTTAACGCCCTGGTTAAGATTATTGCTGATTTTGCCGTTTCTACGATTGCTTATTTCTTTATTGGTTATTACGTCGCCTATGGACTGGGATTTTTTGAAAGTGCCGAGATACTGGCGCAGAAAAATGGTTATGAATTAGTGAAGTTCTTTTTCTTACTGACGTTTGCGGCGGCTATTCCGGCCATTATATCTGGGGGTATTGCTGAGCGGGCACGTTTTAACCCTCAACTTATTGCCAGCTTGTTAATTGTTGCCGGTCTTTACCCGTTTTTTGAAGGCATTGTCTGGAATGGAAATTATGGTATTCAGGAATGGTTAGAAACGACTTATGGTGCACCATTTCAGGATTTTGCAGGCTCGGTCGTGGTACATGCTGTTGGTGGTTGGATAGCCTTAGCTGCCGTATTGTTACTCGGGCCACGACACGGTCGTTACTCAAAATCGGGTGAGATATCAGCGCATCCACCTTCGAGTATTCCATTCCTCGCGCTTGGAGCGTGGGTTTTGACCGTAGGTTGGTTTGGTTTTAACGTTATGTCCGCACAAACCATTGATGCGATCAGTGGTCTGGTTGCAGTGAATTCACTCATGGCGATGGTCGGGGGTATTTTGGCAGCATTATTTGTTGGCAGAAATGATCCGGGTTTTGTGCACAATGGTCCTTTAGCAGGGTTAGTCGCAGTATGTGCGGGTTCCAGCTTGATGCATCCTCTGGGCGCACTAGTAACGGGGTTGGTCGCAGGGGCATTATTCGTCTGGATGTTCACCATGACTCAAAATCGCTGGAAAATTGATGACGTACTGGGTGTGTGGCCTTTACACGGCCTGTGTGGTGCATGGGGCGGGATTGCTGCAGGTATCTTTGGCCAGCAAGCGCTTGGCGGTCTAGGCGGTGTGGCATTTATGTCGCAACTCATTGGTACCCTGATGGGTGTGGGGATTGCTTTTATTGGCGGTATAGTGATTTATGGCTCACTTCGCCAGCTAGTCGGTATTCGCATGAGTGAAGAAGAGGAATATCACGGTGCTGATTTAAGTATCCACAAGATCAGTGCGGAACCTTAAACTGCACAGGTAGCTAGCCAAAATCAGCCTAAAATGCTAAGTTTGGCGCCCTTTTTTTGAGTAGTAGAAGTGACATGGCGCGCAAACTTTTTATTAAGACCTTTGGCTGTCAGATGAATGAATATGATTCATCGCGAATGGCGGATGCTCTGCATGAATCACATGCCCTAGAACGAACCAATGATCCGTCTGAAGCAGACGTATTGTTGCTCAATACTTGTTCGGTGCGTGACAAGGCACAAGAAAAGGTTTTCTCTGAACTAGGCCGCTGGAATCAACTTAAACAACATCGTCCTGAGCTTGTTATAGGTGTTGGCGGTTGTGTGGCGAGCCAAGAAGGTGAGGCAATTCGTTTGCGTGCGCCTTACGTGGATATTATTTTTGGCCCACAGACCTTACATCGTTTACCGGACATGCTCACCGATACCGAGAAAAAACATCAGCCCAGTATTGATATCAGTTTTCCTGAAATTGAAAAATTTGATCGCCTGCCAGAGCAAAAAGCCGACGGCCCTACTGCCTTTGTTTCTATCATGGAAGGTTGTAGTAAGTACTGCACCTTCTGTGTGGTGCCGTTTACTCGCGGTGAAGAAGTTAATCGCCCCTTTGATGACGTGATTGCAGAAGTCGCGGGACTTGCAGCACAAGGCGTGCGAGAAGTAAATTTATTAGGGCAGAACGTGAATGCCTATCGTGGCGTGATGCATGATGGTGACATCGCTGATTTGGCATTATTGATCACTTACGTTGCGGCCATTGATGGTATCGACCGAGTACGCTATACCACCTCCCATCCCATGGAAATGAACGATAGTTTAATTAATGTTTACGCTGAAGTGCCTGAACTAATCAGTCACTTGCACCTACCTGTCCAAAGTGGGTCTGATCGTGTGTTGGCCGCAATGAAACGTAACCACACTGCGGACGATTACATCAAAATTATTGAACGCTTGCGTAAAGTGCGTCCAGATTTAAGCATGTCATCGGATTTCATCATTGGTTTCCCTGGCGAAACAGATGATGACTTTGAAGCCACTATGCAGTTAATTGAAACCATTGGTTATGATCAATGTTTTAGTTTTATTTATAGCCCGCGCCCCGGTACCTTGGCGGCAGATATGGAAGATGCTGTACCACTAAAAGTAAAAAAAGCACGCTTAAAACGTCTGCAATCACGTATTAATGACATGGCAGCTGCGATCAGTAAATCAATGGTTGGTACCGTGCAAAAAGTATTGGTAACGGGTGTGTCGCGTAAAGATGACACGGAAATGAGTGGTCGCACCGAAAATAATCGCGTGGTAAATTTCCCTGCTGCTGAGCGTTTAATCGGCCAATTTGCAGATTTGAAAATCACCGAGGCATTACCTAATTCATTACGTGGTGAGCTAGTCAATTAGTACAGAGTGACAACATCAAGAGGTGTTGCATTGCTTAAGAGCATTGACTATCTTATTAATTAATAACGATGACAGCGAGCGTAAAGCCAGACCATTTTGAGCGAAAACATTCAATCTAGCCAGTTTACACTGGAACCCACGGACAACCAACGACTAGTTAATTTGTGCGGTCAATTTGATGAACACCTACGTCAAATAGAACGAGCACTAGGTGTTGAAATTAATAATCGTGGTAATCAATTTGAAGTGATTGGTGAACATCGATTAGTCCAAGCAGCCGGTGATGTGTTAACGGGGCTTTATGTTGAAACTGATACTGTGCCACTTAACCCTGAAAGTGTGCATTTATATTTGCGTAGTTCAGGGGTAGAGGAAGTCGATGCACCACCAATGAATGGTGAGCAAGTCAGTATCCGTACGCGGCGGGGCATTATTAAATCACGTACACCTAATCAACAAATGTATTTACGACATATACAACATCACGATATTAACTTTGGTGTTGGCCCAGCCGGAACAGGTAAAACGTATCTTGCGGTGGCGTGTGCAGTCAAAGCATTGGAGCAGGAAGAAGTACGGCGAATTCTATTAGTGCGTCCTGCGGTTGAAGCCGGTGAGCGGCTTGGGTTTTTACCGGGTGACTTGGCACAAAAAGTCGATCCCTATTTACGTCCTCTTTACGACGCCTTGTATGAAATGTTGGGTTTTGAACGTGTGACAAAATTAATGGAACGCAATATTATTGAAGTCGCGCCGTTAGCTTATATGCGCGGGCGCACTTTAAATGAATCTTTCATTATTTTAGATGAAGCGCAGAACACTACGATGGAGCAAATGAAAATGTTTCTAACGCGGATTGGTTTTGGCTCTAAAGCGGTTATTACTGGCGATGTGACACAAATTGATCTTCCTAAACATGTTAAGTCGGGTTTACGTCACGCGGTCGAAGTATTGGATGAAGTCAAAGGCATTAGTTTCAGTTTCTTTAAATCTAAAGATGTGGTTAGGCATCCGTTGGTGGCTCGTATTGTGAATGCTTATGAGGATCATGAGTCAGCAGAAGGGCATAGAAATGATTGACGTGCAATTACAGTTTGCTAGCCGGTCCAAGAATCTGCCTGATTCAAAGCACATGGAAGACTGGGTGAGACAAAGCTGTCCCGATGAAGATCAAGTGTCGGTAGGGATTCGCATTGTAGATGAGGAAGAAAGCGCCTACCTCAATGAGCAGTATCGGCATAAGTCAGGGTCAACCAATGTGTTGTCTTTTCCGTTTGAATCCCCTTTTTTACCGGATGACTTGGATGAAGATGACGATGCTCTAGAAGACTTTTTAGGTGATTTGGTTATTTGTGCCCCTGTGGTTGAAGTCGAGGCTGAACAACAAGGAAAGACGCTTGAAGCGCATTGGGCACACATGGTTGTGCACGGGGTACTGCATTTACAGGGCTATGATCACATAGAAACAGCGCAAGCCGAGCAGATGGAAGACATTGAACGACACATTTTAGAGGGGTTGGGCTTCCCTAATCCGTATCAAGACGAATAAAATCCATCTATTTATAAGGTTTTAACATAGCTTAATAGCCTAAAATCGTCGTATAATTCGCCTCCGTTTAGCAATAGGGAGTGGGATTAAGTATCTCATGAACGAAGACCGACATAGTACCGAGCCCATGCAACGCTCATGGTTTGAAAGACTGAGCCAAGTGTTGATGGGCGAACCTCAAGATCGCGACCAACTCGTTGGGCTGCTCCGCGATGCCGAACAGCGCAATCTCCTGAATCCTGATGCACTCGCCATGATTGAAGGTGTGTTGCAGGTATCCGAAATGCAGGTGCGCGACATCATGATTCCACGCTCACAGATGGTGGTTATTGACCGCGATGCAGAGCTTGATGAATTTCTACCCATGGTCATAGAAGCTGCTCACTCACGTTACCCTGTGATTGGTGAAAGCAAAGACGAAGTCATTGGCATGTTATTGGCGAAAGATTTATTGCCCTTCAAAGCAGGTGGCAAAGCCAAGAAATTTGATTTGCGTGAAATATTAAGACCGGCTATTTTTGTCCCTGAAAGTAAACGTCTTGACGTGTTATTAAAAGAATTCCGTTCCAGCCGTAATCACATGGCGATAGTCGTGGATGAATACGGTGGCGTATCGGGTGTGGTCACTATTGAAGACGTGCTGGAACAAATCGTGGGTGAAATCGAAGATGAATATGACTTCGATGAAGGCGCTTCTATTATGCAATTAACCGACAATGAATTTACGGTTAAAGCACTGACAACAGTCGAAGAATTTAATGAATATTTCAGCACGCATTTTAGTGATGATGAATTTGATACCGTGGGTGGTTTAGTGATCAATAGTTTTGGGCATGTACCTAAGCGTGGTGAAATCAGCATTATTGACGACTTGCAGTTTAAAGTGTTGCGGGCAGATAATCGCCGCGTACATTTACTAAAAGTTGAACGCTTAGAACAAACTGTGAGCGCAACAGGCTAAGTTTGCATGCTAAGCAGATAATAAAATACAGCGTGATTAAAAATAATAGTAAACAGCAGTACATAAAAAACAGCTTAGTAATGCTAGCCGGTATTTTGTTGGTAGCAGGTTTCGCGCCGTTTGATTTTTATCCTGCTACCTTTATCTCGTTACTGGGTTTACTTTGGTTATTGCAAGACATCACACCACGTCAGGCATACTGGCGTGGTTTTTTATTTGGTATTGGGCTTTTTGGTGCAGGTATTTCTTGGGTTTATATCAGTATTCACGAGTTCGGTCATACACCATTATTGTTAGCCGCTTTGCTGACGTTATTATTGGTCGCCTACCTGTCTCTTTTCCCTGCGTTATTTGCCTGGTGCGTAGTACGTTTCCGCATATCAGAAAAACCCGTATTGTTTTTAATTATGGTGCCCGCGTTGTGGACAGCAACCGAATGGATACGTGGCACATTAATGACGGGTTTTCCGTGGCTAAATATTGGTTACAGCCAAATAGATAGTTGGTTGGTAGGGTATGCACCTGTAATTGGGGTGTATGGCATTGGTTTCTTAATGATGCTAACCGTTACGGCTTTATTCTTATCTTTACGATTTAAGAAAACCGCAGCACTTGTATTGGTTATGGTTTGGGCGGGTGGTTGGTCATTACAAAGGATTGAATGGGTAGAGCCGGCAGGTAAGCTGCTGAAGGTTACTTTGTTGCAGGGAAATGTATCGCAGTTAGATAAATTTTTGCCAGAAAACCGCGCACGAATAATGAGCCTTTATGAAGAGCTTACACTGGAAAATTTAGACAGTGATTTGATTGTTTGGCCAGAAACAGCCGTACCGGCCTTTTATCATCGTGTTGCAGGAAATTACATCAGTGATATTTTGTTAGAAACGCGAAAAACAGGTACTGATTTATTGCTAGGGGTGCCGATGAAACAAGAAACAGTCGATAGCAAACACCCGCGTTATTATAATAGTGCAGTGGCATTAGGTGATGAATTTGGGGTTTATAATAAACGTCATCTTGTGCCGTTTGGTGAGGTGGTTCCTTTTGCGAGTGTGCTTCGAGTTATCGGTGGTATCTTTAATGTGCCATTGTCTGATTTCAGTAGGGGAGGTGTTCAAGCACCGCTGAAACTGGCGGGCCAACGTGCCGCAATCTCCATTTGTTATGAAATTGTGTTTGGTGAAGAATTGGCTCAAACAGCGGGTGAATCAACCATGCTAATTAATATTAGTAATGATGCTTGGTTTGGTGATTCACTTGCACCACCACAACACTTCTCTATGGCACGTATGCGGGTGAGAGAAATGGCTCGGCCATTATTACGCGCTACCAATACAGGTATTACGGCATTTGTTGATCACAAAGCCGTGGTGACAGCCCAAGCGCCTTCGTTCTCGGTTCAAGTGCTTAAAGGTCAAATTCAGCCAATGCAGGGTGAGACCTTATATGTTCGTTTTGGTAACCAGACCATATTATGGCTAGTGGGTTTAATATTATTATTGGGTGCTGTGATTTTACGCCGGCATCAACAAGGTGTATAAAATCACCTATACTCAGACAACATTAGAAAATATCTAAGGAAGAATATTATGCTTATTGCTGCAATGGTACTTTTTGCAATTGCGATGTTTAGTTACCTTTGGTTGATTATCGAAGGATTCAAAAAGCATGTATTGTGGGGACTTGGTATTTTCTTTATCCCTTTAGTATCCATTGTCTTTGCGATTATGCATTGGCAAGTAGCCAAAAAACCTTTCCTTATTAACTTGCTTGCATCGGTTCTCATCGTTGTGGTTTTGTTCGAGCCGATGGCTGGCGCGATGAAGGAATCTGTACAAATTGCACAACGGGTTCAGAGTGGTGAAATTACAGAACAAAAAGGTCAAGAGTTGATGCAACAACGAATGATGCAGATACTGAGAGGAAATGAGGTGACGCCTATTTCTGATGAAGAACTTCTCACACCAGAAGAGCAACACATTGAAGCACTTCGCGAAGAATTAAAAATTAAAAACGATGCGGCACGGGTATCACAAGCCTATGCAGAAAAGCAAGCCAAGAAATCAAAAGTCAAAGAAGAGCAATTGCGTAAGGTAAAAATATTTACCCCCATTAAAATTTCACAAGCTAAAAATTACATCGGCAAGAAATTACGCATTGTCAGTTCTGAAGGCATTGAACGTCAGGGGATTCTTGAAAGCGCTGGTTATGACAGACTGACATTGAATAGAAAGCTGCAAGGTGGGCAATTTAACTTCGATGTATTGACCAAGGATATTAAAACACTTGAAGTTCAGAAATTTGTTTTAAAATAACAGTGAAGTGGTCATTGCGAGGAACAATGTGACGCGGCAATCTCATGAACGTGTGTAAAAATGTACAAGATTGCTTCGTCGCTTCACTCCTCGCAATGACAGTAAGTTACATCGTGTGATGACAGTAAATCATATTGATTGCTAGCTATGCCTCTTAAACTTCGTACCATGGCATTTGGGACAAGGTGGCACATGACCGGTGGCATGGAAATGGAGTTCTTCACCACATTTCATACACGTTAAGCTGCCAATCCCAACTATTTCTCCAGTATGCCATTCACCTATTACATTAGCGGTTTGTTCGAGTTGTTTGAGCTCAACGGTTGTTTGATCTGCGAGTTGACTGAATGCTTCTAGTACCTGTGATTCAACTTGTTCAATATCAAATCGTAACCATTCGCCAAGTTCTCCTCCATCATTATCGGCCATCCATTGTGCAGCCGCTTCAATGTCTCGTCGTAGATAGTCACTGATGGTCTCAATTTCTTCACGGCCTAATTCATCGAGTGCGGCGGCATCTTCAAGTCGTTTTTCTAGGCTTGGTTTAAGTTTGTCGCCAGCCTCCACAACGGTGTCATAGACGCGATGAAGTAATTTATTGTAAGCCTCAATGAGTTTCATGCTGAGCACAAGTTTATCGGTCATGCGAAAGCCTTTTTGTTGATCATTATATGAAACTATAGTTTGTATCAGAAGGTTAAACAATGATCTCTGTCAATACCTGGCTAGTAGGATATAGAGCGTTGTAAAAGGCAATGTATTTTTGTTAATAAGCTGCAGATTGCAAGCATTGCAGTGTGCTATTTCACATCATTATAATGTGCGCTCGGTGGGGCCACCTTTGTTTCTTGTTTTTCTGAACAAGATGATGTTTTTTGAGTTGCCTTACAAAAACTAAGTTTATGGATGAATCTCATTTAACGATATGGAGTGTCGGTGTGTGTAAGTTAGTGTGTGATCGTTTTTCTTTTTTACCTGTTATTGTTGTTTATATTCATGTTTTGGTGGGGGGCTTTTTTTTTAGCATGCCGCTGTCGGCAACGCCATTAAGTATTCCTGATAACACCGCTCGTGAAACCTTGCGTGAGCAAGAACGCCAACGTCAGTTACGTGAACGGCTTGAAACACGCCCCGATGTACGCTTACAAGGCAGTGACCGTGTTCGTCCCAGTGATCAATATCCCACACAAGAAACCCCGTGCTTTGACATTAAACACATCAGCCTCATCGGCGAAGAGACCCAACAATTTCAATTTTCCCTCAAAGGGGTGATTGAGGGCGAAGATAAAGCAATAGGTCGCTGTCTGGGTGTGCAAGGCATTAACGTAGTGGTAACGCGTGTGCAAAATGCCGTGATAGAAAAAGGTTTTGTCACCACACGTATTTTAGTTGCGCCACAAGATTTAAACAGTGGTGAATTAGTGCTGGTGGTGATCCCGGGGCGCTTACGTAACCTCCAGTTTGAGTCCGATGCGCCCAAAAGATTACTAATCAGCGCGATGCCGGTGAGTAAGGGTGATGTTCTAAACTTGCGTGATCTAGAACAAGGGCTGGAAAACTTTAAACGCGTACCGACTGCGGAAGCCGATTTTAGCATTCAGCCTTCAACTGACAAAAATGCTCAGGCTGGCGATAGTGACATATTAATACGTTACAAACAGGCATTTCCCTGGCGTGTCAGCCTAAGCGTTGATGACGGTGGTGCACGTTCAACGGGTCGTAACCAAGCCAGCTTAACTATGTCTTACGACAACCCCTTATCGTTGAATGACTTATTTTACATTAGCATTAATCACGATATCGAAGGGG
>CAZIWG010000057.1:0-10605 GCA_964542925.1 uncultured Granulosicoccaceae bacterium
TGGCAAGGCTTTTGCTCTGCAAAAGACGTGACAGACAAGTGCGTCCGGTGGAGTGATTTGTTAGGCATTTTCAAACCCCTTACTAATACTGGTGAGGTAACAAATAGCAATTATCGCGCCATCAATTGATGAAGTGAGTTGGGCAAACATCATTTCTAAACCCGTTGAGACATACAAACCACCAAAGGGGTTAAGAAGAACGAATACCAATGATAATAATAAAAATCCTTTTCTTGCCCATTCTTGATATAACCACAACCCAAGGGTTAACGGGAACCATGCAATAATGCTTGCCCAATATAACCATGTTGGAAATGTAATTTGCGCGCCATATTCAGCCCAAGATAGTACGTCATATTCTTCTTCTGTTAAGGTTTGTATATTTATGCTCGGCAAAAAAATGAATAACAAATAAGATGCCAAACTAATAAGAAGCAATGATCTGTAGAGTTTTTCCATATTATTTTTAATGCCTAACTATAAATATGGGGCATAAGTGCTACATAGCACGCCCGTTTCTTGTGTTTTTTGGGGTTTGCGTAGAAACAATTCCTTTGCTTTCATATTATTATTCACCAATGTTCCATATTAGTTAAGGTGTGTTATGTAGCAGTTCTGCAATAAATAGGATATTGCTATTATTCTCAATATGTTGCTTTGATTGACTCTACTCCTGCTCAGTCAATAACGTCAACCAAAGCTAAACTCTTAATGTCTGCTTTGGATTGCGCCCCCTCCAGATGCACTACATCTCATCCGTCTGCTTCCAGTATGAAGCAGCCAGCCACTGAGATTTAAAAAACGGCTGCTTTGGGTTGTCAACGGACAAACGATGCATCTCCAAAGCAGACCATTTATGGTTTCATGCACATAAACTGTGCTTTTTTATGTCCGGTTGAACCCGCAGTCGTTAGCGGCATTCATTCTAACCATATTTCGACTACTATAGCTGTTTAGCTTATTCAGCCTCATCACGATATTTTAACTGCAGCCCTTCTAAGAAGTTACGTAAAATCTGTGCCTTACAGTTACGAAAATGTCTATTGTCTGGCTTACGGAAAAATGCACTTAATTCATGCTTACTAATTTGCATATTTTTACTATCTAAAATAACCAGGATATCTTCAGCTTGAAGATCCAGCGCAATTTTTAACTTCCTTAAAACAATATTATTATTAATACGCTTTTCTGGCTCGATTTGTGGGCCATCTTTTTTACCGCGTTGATCATTAATCAAACCATTAAGAAAAATAGCCAATTCAACGTCTTGCATTTCCTGCATCTCAGGATCATCATCTTTTTTCAGCCAATCACTTACCTGTGCACGAGTCACTTTATGATCAGCAAGGCCAAATAGCGCAATCATTTTTGAGTCTTCAAAATCGAAGGCATAACGCAGTCGGCGCAAAACATCATTATTAGTCACAGATAGTTCCTTAATTTAATTTATCTCGCTACATTATATCTAGCCACAGTAAAATAGCGACAGCCACTAAAAAGGTGCCTAATAGACGCCTTTTCAATAACATTTTACTTTTAATATTGTTCGTGGAAATCCCAAATAATAAAATAATAGGTTCCAGAATAATAGGTTCCAGAAATAATAGGTTCCAGAGACGTATTTATCAGGGTACTGAATGAAATGAGTCAATACCCTTTGAAATTGTCGGCTATGTGTTGACTACAGACTATCATCATTTGATAGCCAGCCGCTGAGATTTAGAAAACGTCTGCTTCGGGTCGACAGCAGTCCCTTCTGATATTACATAAAACAATAATATCTCTGATTCCTAATTTACTTATAATTGATTAAAAGGCTATACCCTTTCATCAAAAAGATCATTCGATAATAAAGAACTTATATAAGGTGCATAAGTTAAAACAGCTCCTTGAACAATACCCAGCGCCTCAAACGCATCAGCAAATTCTTGAAAAAGTAATTCGTTGTTCGGATCTTTTTTTAATACCTCTAAGGTAGAGATTAAAGGTTCAATACTAGAATCATTTACGTATTGTCTTAATAATTCAATTGATGTGCCTAATATCATGGGGTCTATCTTCTTAGTCATCTTTGCCATATTTCTTTTACCCTTTATTTAAGTTATTAATCAACTCAAGCATCTGGTTTGCATCCAAATAATCAATCGCTATCGGCCAATGCGACTCTCCTACCTGCAACTAAAGTGTCGTCACGCTTACATGCCGTTGTTAAATTTATCCGTCTGCGTTGCGCCGCTGCTGCGAACTTGCGCCAACGCCGAGGTGTATTCTTTTAATATACCTAGCGTCCATGTGATGCGTTCACGGTAAAAACTATCTGAGCGTTCGTTGTTATCCTTACCATCTTCATTCAAGACGTTTTCAACATCACGAATAATAATTTGTTCAGGGATATAGCAAAGCCGGTTGTTTTTGTAACTGCTCATACGTAGTTCAGCGATGGGGTAAGCACCGCCATCACTTGACGATACGGCAACAATCATTGCTGGTTTATGTCCCAGTTCATTTTTACTGCATAACAGGAACAGGTTCTTTAAACCGGCGGGCACCTGACCGTGCCATTCCGGCGTAATCACAACAAAGCCATCACTGCTGGCAAGTTGTTCTCTCAGTGGTGTTAATAACGCTGCCCACTTTTCATCGCCATCCCAAACACCTTGATCCCATAAGGGTAAAGGATTATCGGCAAGACTTAATATCGGTGCTTCATCGCATAGTCCGGCTTCTAGTTGTGTCTGTATAAACTTCGCCACCTTTAAACTCTGTGCATTGGCACGGTGACTGCCGCTGATAATGGTTATTTTCATTGTTTTATCCTGTTTTACTTGAGTAGCATACTAGCAAACTTTATTGGCTGCTGAGCTAGGCAATCGTATTATTTAGACTATGATTAAGCCCATACAAATAATAAGAAATTAATCATTATGAAGCTCTATCTCGTCCAACATGGCGAAGCCTACTCGAAAGACGATGATCCGAAACGCCCGCTCACCGAAAAAGGTAAGTCGGATGCGAATCGACTTGCGGTTTTTTTACGTCAGGCGAATGTCAAAGTAGATCATGTTGTCCACAGTGGTAAATTACGTGCCGAGCAAACCGCGCAACGTTTGGTTAGCGCGATTGCCCCCGGTAAAAAAATTGAAGTTCACGATGCCATTAACCCAAACGATAACCCCGTCAGTTTTGCGATTCGCCTAAAAGAACTCCCCGGTGACAGCCTGATTGTTGGGCACATGCCTTTTCTTGCCAGTCTGGTTGCCCATTTAGTTGTCGGCAATAAGAATTCGCTGATTACTTCTTATACACCCGGTACGGTGGCTTGTCTGGAATTCACCGCTCAAAATAATAACTGGTCACTCAACTGGATGGTTCGCCCTGAATTGTTTGGCTAGGCTCCCTGCCTGTTTTCAACATTTATTGCCCTGATCGATTAAACTAGCCGTAACGATTATTTAGGAACGACAATGGCAATTCACTGGTATCCCGGCCACATGCACAAGGCCCGCAAAGAAATGGTTAAGGCCTTACCCAAGGTTGACCTCGTCATCGAGGTACTCGATGCGCGGATACCCTATAGCAGTGAGAACCCGGTTATTGAAACCATCCGCACTAAGAATGGTTACACCAAACCCTGTATTAAGTTGCTGAACAAATCTGATCTTGCCGATGACGACATTACAAAAGCATGGTGTGAGAGCTTTGATGCACAGCGTAATGTCAAAGCCTTACCGATGATGGCAACCCAAACGGGTCAGGTGAAACCGCTCATCGCAGCATGCCGACAGTTATTCCCTGATCGCAACAAAGAAAAACCTATTCATGCCATGATCATGGGTATCCCCAATGTCGGCAAGTCCACATTGATCAATGCACTTGCCGGTAAAATGATTGCCAAAACCGGCAACGAACCAGCGATCACCAAAAACCAACAACGCATCGATCTTGGTAATGGCATTGTGCTCTGGGATACCCCCGGTATTCTCTGGCCTAAAATTGAAAATGAAAATAGTGGCTACCGTTTAGCCTGCATCGGTTCTATAAAAGACACCGCCATGGATTATGATGATGTCGGATTTTATCTTGTTGAGTATTTACTCGAAACCTACCCCGAGTTGCTCAAACAACGATACGACATCAAAAACCTACCCGACACACCATTGCATTTTCTTGAACACATTGGTGCACGCCGCGGCTGCCTCGGTGCGGGTGGTCTGGTTAATCTTGTCAAAATCAGCACCATACTGATTAACGAGCTCCGTAATGGTACGCTGGGGCGAATCAGTCTTGAAACACCTGAGATGGTCGAAAAAGAAATGATTGAAGTTGAAAAAATATTAAAAGAAAAAGCAGAGAAAAAAGCCACACGTAAAAAGAACTTCAAGAAAAGAAAATAGAAGAAATAAGAGAAATAGGAGAAATAGGTACCAGAAGAAATAGGTACCAGAAGAAATAGGTACCAGAGACCTATTATTGTAAAATTAATTAACTGATATAAAGGTGAACGTTATGGCTAAGGGAAAAGATGCTCAAAAATCGGTAAAGA
Source organism: uncultured Granulosicoccaceae bacterium (assembly GCA_964542925.1). GTDB lineage: Bacteria > Pseudomonadota > Gammaproteobacteria > AKS1 > AKS1 > Sulfuriflexus. Next base: position 4,544 of record CAZIWG010000057.1, read on the forward strand.
AAAAATCAGAAAAAACATTGAAAGAAAAGCGTGCTGAAAAGAAAGCTAAAAAGGCCGCCAGAAAATAAGCAAAAAAAACGGGGCATGGTTTTCACCACACCCCGTTCTTTACAAAACAAAACCATCTGACTATTTAGCCAAACCTTCTTGGATCGCTGCAACAACGGCATCACTTGATGTCGCGTTCACAGACAACAACATACCTTCGCCTTCATAGAAACCAACGAGTGGTGCTGTCTTTTCGTTATATGTTTCTAAACGGTTGCTGATAGCTTCTTCTGTTTCGTCATCACGTTGAATAGTTGGGCTACCACACTTGTCACATACACCTTCAACTTTCGTTGGGTTGCTCTTAGTGTTGTAGATAGCCTGACAATCAGAGTTAGAACAAGTACGACGTGTTGTTAAGCGATCTAAGATAACGTCACGTGGTACATCAAGGCTTACTGCCATATCAAGTGTAATACCTAATTTTTCTAATAACACTTTCAATTCTTCAGCTTGTGGAATTGTACGAGGGAAACCATCAAGTAAGAAACCAGCCTTACAATCGTCTTCCAACAAACGATCGCCCATGATGCCCATGATCAATGAATCAGGAACTAAGTCACCCGCGTCCATGTAACCTTTGGCTTCTTTACCAAGATCCGTACCGGCTTTAACTGCGCCGCGTAGAATGTCGCCTGTAGAGATTTGTACTGAACCGTCTAGCTCAGTCAACATTTTTGCAACAGTACCCTTACCTGCGCCTGGTGCACCTAATAGAATCAGTTTCATGAATGGCTCCTTACCTTATATATGATCGTGAAAATTCAGCGCGCATTTTGCCTGTTCGCAGGCGTTACCACAAGCAAAGTCCTTTTTCATTGCCCATAAAAAACCTATTTCTGACAGGAAAAATCATAACCAACTGAATTATATAGATTAAATATCTTGTCTGCTGTTCAGGTTCAGTTCAGCGAAGCCTCTGTAATCTACCCATGTGGTCAAGGAAAGCCTTCGCCACGCTCATGACAAATGGACATTTAAGGAGAACATCATGAAAATTCGGAATCTTTTATCGACACTGGTACTCGCAGCCAGTATCTCTGTCCCCATGTTAGTGACGAATACCGCTAATGCCGGTGACCGTTACTATAACAATGGCCACGGTAGAAGCGATTATCGGCACGGATATCGTGACGGCTACCGTGATTCAAGTGATGATGATCATTATTACCGTCGTAGAGGTCACGGCTATTCTAATTACGGTTACGCTCCTCACGTTGGGCTCGTTCTCGGGTATGGTGGTGGTCACGGTGGCGGACATGGCTATCGTCGTGGGCATGGAGGTGGTCATGGCGGCGGCCATAGTAGCTTAGGTTTTCTATTCAACTTCTAACTGGTTGCCTAACACCACTCGCCTAAAGGTATTTAAGACGGCGAGTAGTTCCAGCCAAGCACCTGTTACGTGTATGCTAACGCAATGAATATTTTAAAAACATTAATCCTTTGCCTACTGCTCATAACAACACAGGTGAACCTTGCCCAAGCCAAGCAATACAAACATGGTATTGGACCCGGTGAAGCAGCATCACTTGTTCAACATAAACTCGGTGGGCGCATCCTTGCCGTTGAAACCCTGCATCGAAATGGTAAGACATTTTATCGTATTAAAATACTAACCCGAAAAGGCGTGGTTCGGGTTGTTCGCGTTAATGCTGCTAACGGACGTTTTCGATAGGTCACTTATGCGCATACTGATCATTGAAGATGAAGCCGCTATCCTTGAGCAATTGCGAAGCCAACTAGAAGCCGAAGGCTATATGGTTGATTGCAGTAGCGATGGCGAAGATGGCTTATTCAATGCTCGAGAATACCCCATTGATGCTGCGATTGTTGATTTAGGCTTACCTAAAATGTCTGGCAGCGAGGTTATCCGCACGCTACGAGAAGAAGGTAATAGCCTGCCTATTCTGGTACTCACCGCACGCGGTAGTTGGCAAGATAAAGTCGCTGGGCTTGAAGCCGGCGCCGATGACTACCTCACCAAACCATTTCATTTTGAAGAACTCATTGCTCGCTTGCGTGCCCTATTGCGTCGAAGCAGTAATGCGGCGGCAACAGACCAAATGCAGTGTGGCCCTCTTGAGATCGACTTTTCAAAACAACAAGTCAGTTTGAACGCAGCCAATATTGAGCTCACCACCTTTGAGTACCGTCTACTCGAACACCTGATACGCCACGCAGGTGAGGTTATTTCAAAAGCGGAATTAGCCGACTACCTCTACCCTCACGATGATGATCGCGATAGTAATGTCATTGAGGTGATGGTGGGTCGCTTGCGCAAAAAACTGGATCCGGATGCCAGTCTACTGCCCATTGAAACCATGCGTGGTCGAGGCTACCGATTTACCCTCGAAGCAGAGAATTAATGAAATTATCCATTAATGCACGCACAATCATCGGTGCCGGATTGGTACTGACGGTGTTTCTTGTTTTAACTGGCTTAGCGCTAGATCGTGCCTTTGAAGATTCTGCTCTCACCGCCATTCAAGAGCGACTCCGCGGGCAACTTTATTTACTCATTGGTGAAACCGAAGTCAGCGAGTCTGGCAAAATTACCCTGCCAAAAAAGTCCGCGCTGGTTCAACTCAATCAACCTGATAGCGGTCTGTATGCGTGGGTGTATCGTGAACAACAACCCGTCTGGCAATCTCAATCTGTTATCTCAACCAAACCGCATTTTCATGCCAACCTGCCTACGGGTGAAGAAAGCTTTGAGTTATTGAACGATCCCAAAGGTTTTGCGATGAGCTATGCCATTGAATGGCAAGTCGGTGAATCGAATGTTCCTATTACGTTCACGTTATCGGAAGACACAACGGTGTTCATCGCTCAAATAAGCGGCTACCGGCAAACACTCTGGGGTTGGCTTGGTGGGATGGCGGTATTGCTACTCATCGCCCAGTTGTTGGTGCTGCGTTGGGGGCTGCGTCCGCTACGTACCGTTGCTAATGAGTTAGCGCGCATCGAACAAGGCAAGCAGGAACAACTCATCAGCCAATACCCTTCTGAACTTGAAGGACTGACTGGCAATTTAAATGCGCTACTCACGCATGAGCGTGCCCAGCAACAGCGTTACCGACATGCTCTTGCTGATTTAGCACACAGCTTAAAAACGCCGCTTGCCGTCCTCCAAGGTGCTATCGATGATCCAGAAACTGTACGCGAGCAAGCAGGCCGAATTCGTCAAAGTATTGACTACCAATTACAACGCGCTGCCACCGCCGGTCGCTCAGGTTTAATTAGCCCGATTCTACTTCGCCCTATTGTTGAAACACTCACCCGAGCCTTACAAAAAGTGTATACCGACAAACAAATTCAATTCAAACTGTCTATTTCTAATGATTTCACGATCCGCGCTGACCTAGGTGATATGACTGAGCTATTTGGCAACTTGTTAGACAATGCTTGTAAGTGGTGCCAACAATACATTGAGTGTCGCGCCGAAGTGCGTGCGGATAAGATCGAAATAACCCTCGTTGATGATGGGCCGGGAATACCTAAAGACAAAATCAAACATATTTTACTTCGCGGTATGCGTGCTGATGAAGCGGTCGCCGGTCAGGGAATTGGGCTGGCGGTGGCAAAAGAAATCATCGAAGCCTATGACGGTCAACTTCTCTTGAGCAACCAAGATAATGCAGGATTACGCATCACCTTACGCTTCCCGAATACGCCTCATTAGCCTCCTCTATTTTGATGAGTTGGCGGTTATACCTCACTTAGTTTCTAACTTATGTTGCCTAACAGCTTGTGTGCTTTTCAAGTTTCGGTTTTATCCACAAATTCTGTGGATAAGTCTGTGGATTAATCATTTTAAAACAACTTTTAAACGGTCTTTTATGACATTTTTATTAAACTGGGTGTTTTTTAACCAATCTTGTTTTCTCTATACAAATCAAGGTGTTTCACGGTTGCTATAGCGTTTAACTCTCTATTCTACTAAATTCCCCGTAAAAATTGATGATTGTTCCACGAACTGTGTATAAGACTTCCCTGATGCACTAAAATCAGCCGCACCTCCTCCCCTTTACAAGTCCTTGTTTTAGTCCTCAACACAAAAAATATGATGCTGACCTTGCCAGATCTTGCTATCGCCAGTATCTTCTCTGCACCAAGGGATTTGCCACTAAGAGTAATAATGAACTTAACCTCTGAAAAACAACCAGCAACAACAGCTGAACATTCTAAACAGACACGGCAACCTAATCTGCTTACAAAACTTAACCAACTTGGTTTTCAAATATTAGGGTCACGTTTGCCTCGACTAATGAGTTGGTGGGCATGTCGACTTTGGTCACGTACTCGCCGATTCTCTGCCAGTAACCGTGAACAGCGTATGCAAATTCGTGCAAGTGAGTGTTCACTTAAGGTGCACGACAAACAAATCCAAGCATGGGTATGGGGCGAAGGGCCAACTATCTTGCTTGTACATGGCTGGAATGGACGTGGTCTGCAATTACACCGACTCATCGATCCACTGTTAAAAGCTGGTTATCAAGTGGTTTGTTTTGATGCGCCCGCACATGGTCAGACCGCGGGTACACACACTCATTTACTTGAAATATGTGATGTCATACTCACGCTTGAAAAAAATCTCGGCCCTTTTCATGCCGCTGTGGCACATTCTTTTGGGGTCGCCTGTCTCAGCACAGCGATTAATGCTGGAATGAAGGTCCCCAATATCGTTAGCATCAGCTCTCCTGGTGGATTGAGTCGCTTAATTCAACGCTATTGTCAGTATATGCAAATCCCTTCCCCAACTGAGAAACAACTGAGAAACCGGCTTAGCCGTCGTCTTGGTGATACGCTCTGGCAACAGTTCGCAGACAGTTACCCTCTCACTGCGGGTGTTAAGCGAAGTTTAGTTATTCACGATAAAAAAGATTGGCTGGTATCGTGGCGTGAGAGTGAGCGCCTTGCCCAGTGCTGGCCAAATGCTGAATTACTCCTCACCGAAGGCTTGGGGCATCGTCGAATCTTGCTTGACCTTACCACCGTGAGTCAGATCGTCACCTTTATTGAGAACAGCGTAGTTTATGACCTACTCGATAACGATTTGTCGCATAAATAGCTTCATTTTCTAAGATTATGGCCGATAAACTAATTAAGTTATCAAAAAAGGTACGGGATAGATGATGTCTAGCCTGTCTTCGGTCAATGCTATTCGCGTGACACCCGCCGTGTCGATGCCAACAGCAACATCGATCAACCCTGATGCAAGTGAAAACCAGCCTCAAACAGAGACTGTGCGCGCCGTTAATGAAACCGAGAAAACCGAAAACACCCGTACCGATCAAACCAGACAAACCAATAACCGTGCTGCGATTGTTGCCGAACTTGATCCGGCCGAAAAACGCGTTTTAGATAAATTAAAATCTCGAGATCGAGAAGTGCGCGCTCATGAACAGGCACACCTCTCTGCAGCAGGTAATCTTGCTACCAGCAGCGCCTCATTTACCTACCAACGCGGGCCCGATGGACAACGCTATGCCGTCGGTGGTGAAGTAGGCATCGATAGCGCCCGCGTCACTGGCGATCCTGCTGCCACAATACAACGTGCTCAACAAATAAGACGAGCTGCACTAGCACCTGCCACCCCCTCCGCACAAGATCGCAGTGTCGCAGTAAACGCATCTGCAACCGCACTCAAAGCACAAGCCGAACTTGCTGAATTAAACCAAAGTGAACGCGGACAGTCTGCGGTAAATGCGTTTAATAATATTGTAGTTAACGATAGTAAAAATAAAGACGAAGAAAACAAACCTGTTGAAATTGATACCTTTGCTTAGGTCGTCGCGCTGCCCATAATAAACTCATTGAAATTTAATACATCACATAAAACACGAAACAAGCTTCTGGTTGTTTCCCTAACGACGTGTGGTTTTTTCGATAGAAAAATTGTGGCGGAAGGAAAATAATCAGAAGGCGCAGTCACTCACCCATAGCCAAAAGATTGCCGCGCTTTGCTCGCAATGACAATAAACAAGCCTTCTGCACGTAGCTCACAGATTGCC
>CAZIWG010000057.1:10705-14207 GCA_964542925.1 uncultured Granulosicoccaceae bacterium
AAACAAGCCTTCTGCACGTAGCTCACAGATTGCCGCGCTTTGCTCGCAATGACAACAAACAAGCCTTCTGCACGTAGCTCACAGATTGCCGCGCTCCGCTCACAATGACAGCCACCCAAGCACCAGAAGATACAGCAGTCCCTTGCACAGCGTGAAGGATTTAACCTACACGCTGATAATACAAATTCTGCGGATGATTCGCCTGAGCAAAAAAGAACCAGCGTTCTGCAATCAAGCCAATGTATTGACTTGCAAAAGCCGCCATCAGCAATGCGCTACTTTCCTGACTAATCGCGATGCTCAATAAAATTACTGGTACAACAAACACCAATACGAGGAAAATCCATTTAATATATTTCATAAACATCAGCGACATGCCGTGAAAATATTCGCGAGTATTAAATGAACCACCCATGAAACCCATTGCCGTTTGTTTAATTATATTGTGACGTACGCCAATCGCTGTTTTCAGTGATGATTTACTGCGAATTTTTGAATTCCGAATTAGCGATGCCACGCGTGTAATAAATGCCGTTACCGTAATAATAATTGCCCAACCGGCATAGAAATTCACCAAATCTGGCGCCTTGTACACAGCAAAAGCAGCGGCAAACGTAAATCCTGATGCGACACCTAACAAAGTGTAATTAATCACGGTCAGCGGTGTTGCCCATTCCTGTAAAAATTTAATACACGCGTAAATCATGCCTGTGCAGAGAAACAACAGGAAGGTAACGAGCACGCCTCCAAAACCTAATATCAAGGTCAGATCACCGCGTACGATTGTTTCATAACCCAATGATTTCAAGTCCCAGCCCAGCGCATGCACACCACCATAAACAGCAATCGCAACAATCACCGTAGGCAGCACAATCACTTCACGTGATAACCATGAAGTACGCCACATGGCAGCTGAACGCCAAGCACGTTCAGGATGCCCAAGGTGAAAAATTGAAGAAACCAGACCGGCCATCAAGAATAATACTGATAACACGCTACCCCAAACATAAAAGTCCTGGTTCTGCGCAGGCAGTAATTCAACCACAGCATAACTTTCACCCGTGTACAGTGCTAAAAACAAGCCCTGACCGACACCGATTAATGTCGTTAAAAATATAACTGAAAAAGCAGGATTCATTATTTAGCTCCTTACCAACTGGTGACATCATCAAGTGTATGACTGTCGTCATCAACCTGTGGACGTTCACCTTCTTTCTTGAGCGGATTATCAGCACGAATAAGTTCATCTTCGTGGATACGTATCTTGGTCTTACGACGTGGCAAATAATGATTCGCAGGTTTTGTGCCCCATTCTGGCATCAGTTGGAAACCGGCTGATTCACGAATCGTTTCAGAAACCACGGAGTCTGGATCATGTACATCACCAAATAAACGCGCACTAGTAGGACATGCCAACACACAAGCGGGTTTACGTTCAGATTCGGGTAATGTTTCATCGTAAATACGATCCACACACAAAGTACATTTTTTCATCACCTTTTGGTGCTCATCAATTTCACGTGCACCGTAAGGACATGCCCATGAACAGTATTTACAACCAATGCATTTATCGTAATCAACTAAAACGATACCATCTTCTTCACGTTTGTAACTCGCACCCGTTGGACAAACCGGTACACACGGTGGATCTTCACAGTGCAAACATGACTTAGGAAAATGAACTGTTTCTGTGTTCGGGTACTCGCCCACTTCGTAAGTTTGCACGCGGTTAAAGAAGGTACCCGTTGGATCTTTGTCATACGGATTATCATCCGACATGAAACCGGCAGGCCCTGATGTGTTCCACTCTTTACAACTGGTGACACAAGCATGGCAACCTACACAAACATTTAAATCGATAACAAGTGCTAACTGTGTCATGACTTTTCCCTCTTACCGGCGAAATACTTCAGCCATGATTTACGTGTCTCTTGTCCTGGCACAGGATTATAGGTATCGAACTGCGGAAAGGTTTCTTTTGGCTCATTTTCATCCGCCTTATAAACTCTTACTCGCACATCGTACCAACCGGCTTGTCCGGTTACTGGATCCGAGTTTGAAATATGTTCGCCATCTTCATTGGCAGGTAATTCTTCTGAAATAACATGGTTCAATAAGAAACCTTGTTTGGCTTCGTTAGCTTGCGGTGTCAGATTCCATGCACCGGATGCCTTGCCAATCGCATTCCATGTCCAGACCGTGCCTGGCTCAACGGATTCAGAGAAACGACACATACCTTTTACTTTGCCCCACTGCGATTCAACCCACACCCAATCGCCATCGTTGAACTCTCCTTGGCGGCCAAGTTCAGGGCTCATATAAACATGGTTATAAGTATGAATTTGACGCAACCAGGCATTTTGAGAATCCCATGAGTGGTACATCGCCATCGGGCGTTGTGTCAGCGCATTCAATGGATACTTTTGCTTATCTGATAGCGAAGATTCCAATGGTTCAAAATAATATGGCAACGGGGTGAAATACGTTTCAATACGTTTACGCAAATGATCTGGCGGCTGCTTACCTTGCGTTTTACCTTGTGCGGCCAGACGGAATTGTTGTAACACTTCTGAATAAATATGAATCAGAATCGGTTCGTCATAACGGGTGAGGCGATGTTCTTTCGCCCACTGTAAATAACCTTTGTTCCAGTTACGCATGTACTGGTACGACTTAGGCATTTCGTAATGGTAAACACAGTTGTTCTTTTCGTACATTTGCCACTGATTTGGATTCGGTTCACCTTTCATGAACTTCTCGCCACCTTTACCACGCCAACCAGCGAGAAAACCAATACCCGAACCGGTCTCTGTTTCGTAATTAGTCACAAAGTCAGGGTAATCACGGTATTTCTTCTCGCCGTTTTCTTTAACAAAGGCAGGCAGTTTCAACCGTGAACCCATTTCAATTAAAACTTCTTGGAATGGTTTACATTCACCCTTGGGCTTCACAACGGGAATACGCACGGAATCTACTGGCCCGTCAAATTCTGAAATTGGACGATCTAACATTGACATCACATCATGACGTTCTAGGTAGGTGGTATCCGGTAGCACTAAATCTGCAAACGCTGTCATTTCAGATTGGAAGGCATCGCAGACAATGATAAATGGAATCTTATATTCACCATCTTCATTTTTGTCGTTAAGCATCTTTCGTACTTCGGTGGTGTTCATGGACGAATTCCACGCCATGTTCGCCATGAAGATAAGTAAGGTATCAATCGGGTAAGGATCACCACGCCAAGCATTGGTGATTACGTTATGCATCATGCCGTGCACAGACAGTGGATGCTCCCACGAGAATGCCTTGTCAATACGAACTGGCTCACCCTTGTCGTCAACAAACAAATCATCGGGATCAGCCGGCCAACCTAATGGCATGCCACCCAATGGGGTTTCTGGTTTAACACCTTCCGGACCCGTCGGTGTTTTTGCACACGGTGGTATAGGACGAGGGAATGGTGCTTTATGTCGGAAACCACCCGGTGTATCAATGGTGC